>JBIODT010000062.1:0-11332 GCA_044445305.1 Legionellales bacterium
ACGCGAAAACCGCAGTTTGTGACCGCGCGCAGTATAGACCCGTGTCCGAAATAACTTCCTGTTATGAGAGTGGCGTAAATGCAGTATCTAAATAACAAAAATGCGCTTTTTGATTTATTAATCCAAGGCGCCACAGTCATTACTCCTAACAACAGACTGAGTGCAGCATTACTGCAACAGTATTTCAAGTATTGTGCCAATACCACGGTCACTAAACCCTCGTGTCTTCCATATGGCTCTGTCTTAACGCGTGCGTACCAACAACTTAAATTCGCAAACCCAGAACACAATCACCCAACGCTTCTTAACAGCATACAATGCCAGCATTTATGGCGTAACATTATAAAAGCAGATGCGACGGTTACTTACAGCGAAGGATTGTTGCAGGCCGTTATGGAAGCATGGACGCATTGTCAACAATGGCAAATTAATTGTGAGGATCAATCTTTCTATTACACCCCACAGACCCAACAATTTCAAACATGGTGGCAGCATTTCAATGAGAAAACCCAACAATTGGGTTTGGTAACTGAACATCAATTAATTCCCTATTTACTCAACTCAGGCTGTACTTTGTTCAATCAGCCCCTCATCTGGGTTTGTTTTGATGACTTTAATCCCCAACAGTTGAGCCTACAGCAGCATTTAAGCAATAATGAATTGCCACAATACTGTTATGATTTAAAAGAACAACAAGCCATGCCTCGTGTATTGGCAGCAAGTGACAATAAAGAGGAATACCAACAACTAATAGCTTGGCTTCAATTAAAAATACAACAAGGCGAGCAGCACATTGGCATTGTAATTCCTGATTTACAACAGCAATCCAGATCATTACAAAGAATGCTGCTGCACCATTTTGATCCGGCACTATTTAATATTTCTTTAGGTCAAGCACTGAGCGAGTTCCCTCTCATTGCCCATGCTCTAGCCTGGCTGAATTTAGACCACCAACAATTAAGCCTTCATCAAATTGCATTACTCTTACAATCTCCTTATATAGGTTGTGCCAAAGAGGAGTTTTTAGCCAGGTCACAATACCTTCAAGACAGTACCTTATTGCAGGATCAAAGTGTTTCATTACAAAGCCTAATCAATGATCTCGTGCCATCTGCGCCAAAGCTTGCTGCATTGTTACGTGCAATCAAACCTTATCCTAAAAAAGCATCACCGCAAGAGTGGGTAAAAATAATTCAAGAACGCCTAAACGCTATTGGTTTTCCAGGCGATTATGCGCTTAATTCAGAAAACTATCAGTGCTTCAACCGGTTTACAGCAATTTTTGATGAGTTAAGACAGCTCAGTATCATCAGTCCACAATTGGACGCCAACGAAGCGCTTGATGCCTTAGTGCATCTTAATAACAACACTATTTTTCAAGCACAAAAAACCAATGCATCCATTCAAATTTCAGGGTTATTAGAGGCCTCAGGCTGTGAATTTGACAGCCTTTGGGTTATGGGATTAACCAATCAATGTTTGCCCCAAAAAACACGCTTATCAGCCTTTATTCCACCGCAATTACAACGTGAATTGCTCATGCCCCACAGCATACCTGCCCGTGAATTACATTTTGCCAGGCAAACCCTACAGCGTTTACAAAGAGGGAGTATTGATACTGTATTTAGCTATGCAAAACTACAGGGAGACAATCCCCATTTGCCTTGTTCCTTAATCGCTGATTTTCCCGTCTTTACACAACAAGTAGTTACAACTGCATCAATAAAGCAATCCGATTTAATAGCCCTCGAAGAAAATTATAAAATACCCTTAAAAGCAGAAGAGCAATTTTCTGGTGGTACCGCTTTATTAGCCAATCAAGCAAAATGCCCTTTCAAAGCATTTGCAGAACATAGACTCCGTGCCAAGCCCTTACCACAAACATCAGATGGTTTAAATAATCTTGAAAAAGGCCAAATAATACATAAGATCATGGAACTGCTCTGGCAGGCTTTAAAGAGCCAACAACAATTGCTTCATTTAAGCCAAAATGCCTTAGACAAACAGGTAGATGAAGCGATTAAAACCGCTTTAACGCCACTGTATCAACTTCATCCTCATTCCTTCCCAAGCCTAATTCAAGAGGTTGAATGTACGCGATTAAAACGATTGGTCTTGTCTTACCTGGAATGGGAAAAGCAACGCGCACCCTTTGAAATTTTTGCCCTAGAGCAATCCTACTCAATCAATTTGGCTGGATTGGATTTTCAAGTGCGAGTGGATAGATTGGATACAGTCGATGCTAAAAAATGGGTGATTGACTACAAAAGCACCATCCCGGCAAGTAAACCATGGAACGAGGAACGCCCCACAGAACCCCAACTGCTGCTCTATGCCTTATTAGATGAACAGATCAATACCTTGCTATTACTACAATTAAAATCAGGAAAAATCGTTTGTAGTGGTCTAAGTGCAGAAACACAAGCCATCAGCGGGATAAGCACATTAAAAAAAGAGGAACTTTGGAATAACGTCAGAAACAAATGGCAACAACAATTAACTCTTTTGGCTGAAGAGTTCCAGCAAGGTCATTGCCCTCCACAACCAGCCAACCCGATTGTTTGCCAACACTGTGAATTCCAAAATTTATGCCGTATTTAGTAGTGTTAGACTGGGATTTAAGACTATTCCTATTGATTTCCATAATAAAAACCGTTAAAAATAACATTCATTCTTTTTACCGAAGTGGATATGTCACTTAATTTATTTAAAACACGAAATTCAACCACAACCAATACACGAATTCTCTGCGGTGCTTTAATGATAAGCATGCTAAGCAGCTGCTACCACCCTCCTTATAATAACTTCCGACCCGATCATGATATCGCCCGTAGAGCAGCAGCAGGGGCAACCGTCGGCGCAGTAGCTGGCGTAGTAGCCGCTGGTACTTTAACCGGTACACTCATAGGTGCAGCAGCAGGAGGCTCCTTAGGCATTGCTATAGGCCTCCAAAAAAACAGCAAGCCCAACCTTATTAGACAATTAAAAAAACAAGACATTCAATATGTAGTCTATGGCGATACCATGACACTGCTAATACCCACTGATAAATATTTTATGTTTAACAGTCCTCGTCTTAATGAACTCCACTATCCCGCTTTAACCAATATAGTTAAACTCCTTAAACTTTACCCACAAAGCCTCATTTATGTCGCGGGTTTTACAGACAATGTAGGCTCACCGCACCATAAAAAACTACTTTCACAAGCCCAAGCAGAAACCATGCTCACCTACCTTTGGGCTAATGACATTGCGGCACAAAAACTTAAAGCAGAAGGTTATGGTGATAAAAATGACATTTCAGACAACCACCTGATTCATGGCAGCGCCCAAAACAGACGCATTGAAATTCAGTGGTTTTTTAATGCTGTAGAGCACGCTTAAGGTATTCAATAATGAGCTCAAGATTTTTAGGGGGTGTTCTTTTAATTGTTGGAACCTCTATTGGCGGAGGCATGCTTGCATTACCAGTGGCTAATGCAGCAACAGGGTTTTGGCAATCATCAGCTTATCTATTGCTCTGCTGGGCATTTATGACCTTAGGTGCGTTTTTAATACTTGAAGTCAATTTATATTTACCCAAAGGCAAGCACATGGTGTCCATGGCATCAGCTACTCTCGGAAATTTCGGTATGCTGACAGCCTGGATAAGCTACTTGTTTTTATTGTATACCTTACTCTCAGCCTATATCTCTGGCGGTTCAGATGTCTTAAACAGCTTGTTTTTCAAAATTGGACTCCATGTAAACGATTGGCAAGCAAGCTCACTTTTTACTCTTATTTTTGGCTTGGTTGTTTATGGTGGCATTTATTATGTGGACTATACCAACCGCCTCCTCATGTTTGGTAAATTAGCGGTTTACTGTTTGTTAGTAGTGTTTATCGCACCTCATATTGAGGTGCAGAATTTTCAGCACGGTAACATGCGAGCTATTGGCAGTTCCATCATGATGTTGATTACCTCCTTTGGTTTTGCCATCATAGTTCCAAATCTAAGGGATTATTTTGATGATGATATTAACACCCTTAAAAAAGTAATTTTTATTGGCTCATTGATACCATTAGCCTGCTATCTGGCCTGGGATGCCGTTATAATTGGCTCTCTTCCCTCTGACTCAAATCAAGGTCTCGCAAGCTTGATGCAAAGCGCCCATACTACAAGCGACTTGGCTGGCTTATTGTCTCATACAGTTCAAAACCCAACGATCAATGCTTTATTTAACTTTTTCACATCCATTTGTATGTTAACGGCCTTTCTAGGCGTCTCTCTGTGTTTGTACAGCTTTCTTGCTGATGGTTTAAAGTTACGTGATACTGGGCGCTATAGTGTGGGACTGTTTGTATTGACTTTTTTACCACCACTGCTTATCGTCATTTATTATCCTGGCGCATACATACCTGCGTTAAGTTACGCAGGTGTTTTTTGCATCATCTTATTGCTGCTTTTACCTGCATTAATGTGTTACTTTGGAAGAAAGCAGTATCAATCTGTATTTGTGGTGCCAGGGGGTAAAACACCTCTGATAATGCTGATCAGTTTGTCACTGGCACTGCTAGCCCATGAGATTTGGGGCTTATTGACTTAAGCCCCTCTTGACAATTAATGAATTATAAAGTAGCATTGTGCTCTATATTCGCACTAAAAGGTTGTATCATATATGATAAATTCAAAACTGGTTGGTGGAATATTACTTATCGTTGGAACATCTATAGGTGGTGGAATGCTTGCCCTGCCTGTTGCGACTTCTGAAATGGGCTTTAGTAACTCCTTGTTTTTTCTTTTCTTCTGTTGGGCTGTGATGACATCAGGCGCCCTGTTAATTCTTGAAGTAAACCAACGCCTTCCTGCAGGCAGCAATATGATTTCTATGGCCAAATCCACATTGGGCCTACCGGGTCAAATTATTGCTTGGATAAGCTATCTATTGCTACTTTATGCCTTACTTTCAGGATACATTTCCGGTGGCAGTGATGTGCTCAATAACATCACACACAAAGCACATATTGATTTACCTAACTGGGTTACCTCAATCATTTTTACTGGATTATTTAGTTGGGTCGTATACAAGGGCATACACGCAGTTGATTACGTCAATCGCGGCCTGATGTTTGGCAAATTGGGCGTCTATCTATTGCTGGTAGTCATTATTAGCCCACATATATCACCAATCAGCTTAGTAGGTGGTTCAGCGCGTGCTTTTACAGGCAGCCTCATGATTTTAATCACTTCATTTAGCTTCGCCTCCATAGTGCCAAGTTTACGTGACTATTTTGAGGGCGACATACGCACACTAAGACGCGTTATTCTTTTTGGATCACTTATACCCTTAACCTGTTACATCGTCTGGGACGCAGCAATTATGGGCGTTATAGCACGTGAGGGCAATAATGGATTAATGGCCTTAATGAACTCCGATCACCCGACCAGTGGCTTGACCGAGGCCTTGAGCCAGTCGGTTCAAAGCCAGTGGATCAGTGGTTTTTTTGGATTTTTTACCTCTATCTGTATGGTCACTGCTTTTCTTGCTGTATCACTGGGTTTGTTTGATTTCTTAGCCGATGGATTAAAATTAGACAAAAAAGGCAAACAAGGTAAATGCACACTGGCACTTACTTTTATTCCACCTTTAGCAATAGTTTTAATCAACCCGGGAATTTACCTACAAGCGCTAAGTTATGCAGGCGTTTGCTGTGTGGTTTTACTACTGCTGCTACCTGCAGCCATGGCATGGCAAGGTCGAAAAACCTGCCTGTTAGATGCCAACGAAAGCCACATGATACCTGGAGGTAATCCCGCTTTATGTTTCATTGCTTGTATTGCTATAGGCTTGTTGGTTGTAGCGATTTTAGGCGCAGCCGCATGAAAAAAACCTCATATCATGCAGTTCCGCCCACTATCGTCACCTATTATTTTATCCTCAAATAAGCGATACTGCGGAATCAATAACTATTCGTAAACCTCATGATTAAAACAAGACCTTTTCTTAAATGGGCTGGCAGTAAATACAATTGTTTAGATGATATTATGTCGTCCTTTATACCTGGACGGCGTTTTATTGAACCCTTTGCTGGATCTGGGGCTGTTTTTATGAACACCAACTACTCTTCTTACCTCCTAGCTGAAAGTAATAATGATTTAATTACTATTTTTACCACGCTGCAACAACAAGGTGAGTCCTTCATAGACTATTGCCAACAATATTTTCATCCTGAATTTAATGACAAAGAAAAATATTACGAGCTGCGTTCAGAGTTCAATACCATACCCAACTCAGAAAAAAAATCAGCCCTTTTTTTATATCTTAATCGCCATGGATACAATGGGTTGTGTCGGTATAATTCTAAAGGCATATTCAACGTCCCTTTCGGACTACACAAAAAGGTGCGCTTTCCTAATAGTGAAATGATACAGTTTCATCAAAAAAGCCAACAAGTACAATTTATTCACACTGATTTCAGAAAAACTTTTGAACTTGCTGAACCAGGTGATGTTATTTATTGCGATCCGCCCTATGTGCCACTGCTAGAAAACACCCAAGCAGTACCTTACACTCAAAAGAAATTCGAAGTGGCAGATCAAATTGAATTGGCAGAATTGGCAAAAGCAACAGCAGCAAGAGGCATACCGGTGATTGTCTCCAACCACGATACTGACTTCACACGACATCACTACCAAGGTGCAGACATAAAGAGTTTTGCAGTATCGCGCTGGATTAGCTGTCAAGCAAAGTTACGACAACCCGTCAAAGAAATAATTGCTGTGTTTAAAAAATAAGAGGGTCGCGCGACGGCGCTCATTCACGTGAACGTTTGCCATGCCCGCCCTTCCAATTCACCTTAATTTTTAGTTGATTTCAATTTTGAAATGGTTTTCATGCGTCCTTCGCCTTATCCTTAATAAAAAAGGCAAGAATTGTAACCATCAATAATGAAATAGGTAATACTGATAAGGCTACCTGATAGTCGGTCACCGTATAAATATGCTCACCACTGACTATGCCGCTGTCACCAAAAGTATCTAACAATTTACCCACTAAGGGTTGAAATATAACACCCCCAAGGGTCACTATCATATTGGTAGCCGCAAATACCGTACCAGACAGCTTGGCACCTGAGCATTCCTTGGCCATAATAAAAACAATAATTTCTGTGGCGCTAAAAACGCCATACAAAAATAACAGGACATTCAAGCTCAGATAAGACAAACCAGGACAATACAAGACCATACTAATACAGATTAAAGAAAGGATAGCACCTATAACTAAAGGCAATACTCTTCTACCGGACTTATCAGACAAATAACCAGAAATGGGTGCGCCTACCGCCCAACCTAAAAATACAGCCGATACAGTTTTAGCGGCTTCAACTTTAGTTAAATGATGTGCCTGCTCGAGATAAGTTTTACCCCACAATTCACCAAATACAGACAAAGACGTATACAAACAAGCACCAACAAGCCCAATCAACCATACCTGTGGCGACATCAGCACCTTAAGTACATTATGAAAAAACTCAGGTAAAGGATATTTATTTGCTTGATGACCCTTAGGCCCATCTCTAACAACAAACAACATCAACAAACTCAGTCCTGAGCCTATAACTGCGATCAACAATAAAACATGTTCCCAGCCAATGGTTGTGGACCATTCAGTAATTTTCACTTCACCATAAACCAAACCTAACATGCCTAAAGTGGTAATCAATCCCGCAACTAAAGAGAAATAACGTCTTGGCAGCCAATTTAAAGCAAGCGACAACACACCAACGAAGGCAAAAGAGGAACCAAAACCCACCAAAAAGCGCCCACTGCCTACCAAAAATATGGACGAGGTTAAGGTAAACATCCATGAGCCTAAGGTACAACAGAGGCATGCAAAAGTTAACAGCCGTCTGGGTCCAAATCGGTCCATCAACATACCGACGGGCATCTGCATAGGCGAGTAAGCAAAATAATACAAGGCTGAAATTTGCCCAAAGGTAGTCGCTGAAATATGTCCTAATGCGGTGCTAAGCTCAGTTTGCAGCGCACCAGGAATGATGCGCAAAATAAACTCATAACAATAAAACACTGCTCCAACAAAGCAGACCAAAATGCCAAATAGAAATTGCTTTCTAGAAATCTGATTATTTAGGTGCATGAGCGTGGGTTTCTTTTAGAAAAAATGTCAATACTGCCGCAATAAGTATGCCCAGGGGTAAAATAGCCAATGCAAATTGATAATCATCAACAGAATACAAACGCTGTAAATTATCAACCACAGCCCCAGTTACGGCAACACTTCCCATATGTTTCGTTAAACTATAATCTAATAAGTGACCTACCAACGGCTGCAACAACATAGCGCCTAACATCACTATCATATTGGTTACCGCCATCGCTGTACCTGCTGCTTCACCAGGACTTAACTCCCGACCAACTGCAAAAACAATAGCTTGTGCACTGTATAACAAACCCAATAAAAACATCAAGGCTTGGATATTGGCCTCAGTTAAACCTGGAAGGTATAAAATCATCGCCATAACTACTGCAGCACCACAGGCACCAATAAACATGGGGAATTTTCGACGGGCCAGCCTATCAGAAATATACCCCATCAAAGGCGCACCAATAGTGAAGCCTAAAAAGAGTAAGGAATTTGCTAATCCAGCAGCATCTACTGACAAACCATGAGCATGTCTTAAATAAGGAATACCCCATAGTTCAGCAAATACTGTCGCTGGCAGATAAACCAAACAACCATACATCCCATTAACCCAGATTTGTTTGTTTTTAAGAATAATTCCTAAATCACATAAGCCCATTCTCAAACTAGTAACCGTGCCACTTTGTTTAAAATGACCTTTTTTATCCTTAATACCCAACCATAAAACAAAAACCAAGCCAATCCCAACCACAGCGGTTATATTAAGCGTGTAAATCCAACACACATTTTCAACAAACATCCCAAGAAAATAGTCGCCAAACATAGCTCCAACCGTGCCTAAGGCTGAGGTTAACCCTGAAACCAAGGCCAATCTGTTTTCAGGCAACCAAATAGTAGCCAGTTTTAATACGCCTACAAAAGCAAAAGCCGAGCCTAAGCCTACTAAAAAGCGTCCTGCTGCTGCCACCCAAAACAATGAAGTTCCGGTAAAAAGAAACGTACCAATAACACAAACCAAACAAGCAAAAGTCAATAGTCTGTGTGGACCGTAGCGGTCAAGCAACACCCCAACAGGCAATTGCATAGGAACATAGGCATAATAATAGACAGAAGAAATCAAACCAAATCCTGTCGCTGTTAAATTAAAATGCGTGCGTAATGCATTTTCCATCGCACTGGGTGCTATACGCAATAAATATTCATAACTGTAAAAAACCGCTCCAAGCCCACACATGAGCCATCCCATGAGGGTATACTTGTTCCGACTTATAGAATGCATCAACATCTCCTAAATAATTTGACCCACACCACTGGCTATTGCAGCTTGAGCTACAGCAACTGATACCCGCTCTCTTAAACGAGGATCTATAGGTTTAGGAATAATATAATCAGGACCAAACGCCCAATTAGTAACTCCAGGGTAATTGTCCTTAACTACCTGGGGAACAACTTCATGTACAAGTTGACGAATTGCCTCAACTGCAGCAATCTGCATTGCTTGATTAATGCATCGGGCACGCACATCCAGTGCACCACGAAAAATATAAGGAAAACATAATACATTATTTACTTGATTGGGATAATCACTGCGTCCAGTAGCAATCACAAGATCATCACGTATCTGATGTGCTAATTCCGGTCTAATTTCTGGGTCTGGATTTGATAAGGCAAAAATAACTGGCTTAGGAGCCATTAACAATAACAAATCAGCATTTAACAAGTCAGGCTTAGCAACACCAATAAATACATCAGCATCAACCAAAGCATTCGCTAAAGTTCGATGTTCGGTTTGTACAGCAAAATCATTTTTATAGGCGTTTAAATCGGTACGTCCTGAGTGCACCACTCCTTTTGAGTCTAACAGAAGTATGTTTTCTTTATTTGCACCCAGAGCAAGCAGCAATCGCATGGACGCAATGCCTGCAGCACCTGCACCAATACAAGTAATTTTAACTTCAGATAATTTTTTTTGTTGTAATTCAAGGGCATTCAACAAACCTGCAGCAACAACTATTGCAGTACCATGTTGATCATCATGAAAAACGGGAATATTCAGTTGTTCTATCAAAGCTTGTTCTATTTCAAAGCACTCAGGGGCTTTGATGTCTTCTAAATTAATACCACCAAAAGTAGAAGCAATACGCACCGCTGTATCAATAAAGTCCTTTGAATCAACAGCATCTATTTCAATATCAAAAACATCCAGACCTGCAAATTGTTTGAATAAAACAGCTTTGCCTTCCATAACCGGCTTACTGGCCAAGGGACCAAGATCACCCAAACCAAGCACAGCAGTACCATTAGTCATCACAGCGACTAAATTGCCTTTATTGGTATAGCGATAAGCATCTGCTGGATTTTTTGCAATCGCAAGAACTGGCGCTGCTACACCAGGTGTATAAGCTAACGACAAGTCGTCTTGAGAATTGGTTGGTTTTGTAATTTGAATACCCAGCTTCCCAGGAATAGGAAACTCATGATAGTCCAATGCACGCTGTTTTAAATCTTGATCATCCAAAGTGCTTACCTCTAATTTAGGATTACGGCCACTCCTTTACAACAGAAGCTCGTGAACACACATACTGTGCTCTAAAAACAGCAGATTGTGACTGTGCGCAGTATAGGATCAAACAAAACGGTCTTATTCCACACTAAATATCGATGCAAATAGCCTGATCCACGCCACTCGCCCGTGGGAGAGAAAGGCATGAACAGGCTATTTGATTAATACTTCTGTGCCAAAGCCAAAACAGGAAATGATTCCAGACAGGATCCCTATATTAACTATTTAGCGTCTTTAGCTACTGCTGCAACTTGGGCAGAACGCATGTTATAACGTTCACGGAACTTCTGAACACGACCACCAGTATCAACTAATTTTTGCTTGCCTGTATAAAACGGGTGGCACTGTGCACATACTTCAATAGTTAGATCTTTACATAAAGTGGATCGAGTCTCAAAAACTTCGCCACAACTGCAAGTAACTTTAACTGCTTTATAATCGGGATGAATAGACGCTTTCATAATACTGCTCTCTTATAGTTCTAAATTGAGCATCGCCACTTGGACCGGATGCCAAGCACCATGCTCTACATAAACAAAAATGACGTGAGACAATAGCAGAAATAGTTTTGAAAATCAATTTTTATAAAAAAATGAATACAATTCCTACCCGGCTAAGGAGCGTG
>JBIODT010000063.1:0-11298 GCA_044445305.1 Legionellales bacterium
AATCAGGGATTGTTGTTATGAAAAATGCTGTGATCAATGGTACCGGGAGCTATACACCAGAACGTCAACTGACGAATGTTGAGCTTGAGACAACGCTTGACACCAATGATGAGTGGATAGTTTCCAGAACCGGTATTAGCAGTCGCAGCGTTGCACAACCGCATGAAACCACCTCCTTTATGGCTGCAAGAGCTGCTGAGCAGGCACTCCTTGCATCAGGTTTAGATGCCAATGAAATTGATTTAATATTAGTTGCCACCTGTACGCCCGATCATTTTTTTCCAGGTGTTGCTTGTCATGTTCAGCATGCATTAAAAATTAAAAGACCCATACCTGCTATTGATCTTGGTGCTGCTTGTAGTGGATTTATTTATGCAATGGATGTTGCCAAACAATATATAGCCACTGGTACAGCAAAACATGTTTTAGTAATTGGCAGTGAAAGTATGTCACGGGCTGTAGATTGGTCCGATAGATCGGTATGTGTTTTATTTGGTGATGGTGCAGGTGCAGTGGTACTAAGTGCCAGTGATAAAGAAGGCATTTTAGGCAGTGTATTGCACGCGTCCTACGATGCAGATAACTTACTAACGCTTCCCAATGCCGCTTTTGAGGAAAAACGTGCAACCATTGGTATGCGCGGCAATGAGGTTTTTAAAATTGCTGTTACTATTATGGGCAATGTTGTTGATGAAGTTTTAGAGGTTAGTAATTTAAAGAAAACTGATATTAACTGGTTGATTCCTCACCAAGCAAACATTCGTATTATTCAGGCCATTGCTAAAAAATTATCACTTCCTATGTCTCAAGTCATAGTTACTATTGGCAATCAGGGCAATACGTCTGCCGCATCTATTCCATTAGCCTTGGATATTTCAATTAAAAACAACACAATAAAAAGGGATGAGTTGTTATTAATTGAGTCATTTGGTGGCGGAATGACTTGGGGCGCTATGGTGATTCGTTACTAATAACTAGGATTGTATCTACATGGTAAAAACAGCTTTCATATTCCCCGGTCAGGGCTCTCAATCTATAGGCATGCTGTCTAAGTTCATTCCTCAATACCCAATTATCACCGATATTTTTGCACAAGCTTCTGAGGCTGTCGGTTATGATCTTTGGCAGTTAGCCCAATCTGGGCCAGAAGAAAAATTAAACCAAACAGAATACACACAAGTTGTGATGCTGACCGCTGATGTGGCGGTATACACGCTGTTAATGCAGCAAGGTGTAGCCCATCCACAATTGATGGCGGGGCATAGCTTGGGTGAATATGCTGCTTTAGTAGCTGCGAACTCTTTGTCTTTAGCGGATGCTGCTCGATTGGTTGTGCAAAGAGGCAAAGTAATGCAAAGCACCGTACCAATGGGTACTGGTGCGATGGCTGCAATTGTTGGCTTAACCGACGAACAGGTTAAGTTTCTTTGCGAAGAAGCGAGTAGACCAAATCAGAAGGTATCACCTGCTAATTATAATGCTATAGGGCAAGTGGTTGTTGCTGGGCATACGCCTGCTGTTGAAAGACTGGTTGTTCTTGCGGATGGTTCTGGGGCTTTGTTGGCGAAGATAATTCCTGTAAGTGTGCCTTGTCATTGTTCCTTATTAACTGAAGCTGCAGCGTTATTTGCCACCAGTCTTGAGCAGGTGGAATTTATAAAACCATCAATAGATGTAGTAAGCAACGTTGATTTGAGCATTTATAAGTCAGGTCAGCATATTAGAGATAAATTAAAAGAGCAATTGTATAGCCCTGTTCGCTGGGTTGAAACCATACAATTATTTAAAGCCCAATCAGTAGATTTAGTGGTAGAGTGTGGCCCTGGTAAGGTGCTGAGTGGTTTGGTTAAAAGAATTGATAGAGCTATAACTGCTATCAGTGTTTGTGATCCAATTGGTTTGGATCAGGTTATTTCGGACACGAACCTAAGATAGGAATCACTTCAATGATACATTTAAATGGTAAAATCGCATTAGTTACCGGTGCCAGTCGCGGTATTGGACAAGCCATTGCTTTAAAATTAGCAAGGAATGGTGCCTTTGTTTATGGTACAGCAACGACAGAACAAGGTGCTGCATCAATCAATGCGCTTTTTGAAAAGGAACAGTTAACAGGAAAAGGGATAGTCCTGGATGTGACTGTTCCAGAACAAGTAGATGCTTTAATGGATGGCCTCTCAGAAAACGATCAGTGTCCGTCAATATTAGTAAATAATGCCGGAATTACCGCTGATAATTTATTGCTGCGTATGGATGATGAAGAGTGGTACAAGGTAATAGAAACAAACCTGACATCAATATTTAGAATGTCTAAAGCCTGCTTAAAATCAATGGTTAGAGCACGCTCTGGACGGATAATTTCTGTAGGCTCTGTTATAGGTGCAAGCGGAAATGCAGGGCAAGTTAATTATGCAGCTGCAAAAGCAGGGGTGGTTGGTTTTTCAAAGTCATTAGCTCAGGAAGTGGGCAGTAGGGGAATTACTGTTAATGTTGTTGCCCCTGGTTTTATTGACACAGACATGACTGATGCTTTACCTGATATGGTTAAAGCGGAAATGTTAAAACGAATTCCCTTACGTAAGTTAGGTCAAGTAGAAGATGTGGCTGATGCTGTCGCTTTTTTAGCATCAGACAGTGCTAGATACATTACGGGTGAAACCATTCATGTTAATGGTGGTATGTATATGAGTTAGTGCGATTTGTTTGTGGCCCTGAATGGTTACAAATAAACTTGCGTTATCTGTATAATTGAATACACTATATGGCAGTTATATCAATCGAAAGAGGAAAATTAAGTTATGAGTACCATTGAAGATCGTGTTCGTAAAATTGTTGTTGAGCAGTTGGGTGTTAAAGAAGAAGAATTGAAAAATGATGCTTCATTTGTTGATGATTTGGGTGCTGACTCTCTTGATACAGTAGAATTGGTTATGGCACTTGAAGAAGAATTTGAAACAGAAATTCCTGATGAAAAAGCTGAAAAGATTACTACGATTCAAGAAGCAATTAATTATATTGAATCAAATTTAAACAAAGAAGAAGCGTAGGAGTTACTCCTTGAATAAACGGCGTGTGGTTGTTACTGGCATGGGCATGTTGACTCCTGTCGGGCTTAATGTAAATGACTCTTGGAGCAATATATTAGCTGGAATGAGTGGTGTAGGCATGGTAGAAGATTTTGATACCAGTGACTACAGCACAAAAATTTGGGCTAAGGTCAAGAATTTTAACATTGAAAACCACGTGCCGCTGAAAGATGCTCGAAAAATGGATTTATTTACCCAATATGGTATTGCTGCAGCGGATGAAGCAATGCTGGATTCGGGTTTGGTAATGGATGAAACTTTGTCGCGCCGAACAGGAGTCGCAATGGGTGCGGGTATAGGTGGAATCCAAACCATTACTAATAATCAAGACAGATTGATGGCTGGCGGTCCTCGCAAAGTATCTCCTTTTTTTATTCCGTCAGGCATTATTAATATGGTTGCGGGACAGATTTCTATTAAACATGGCTTAAGAGGCCCTAATATTTCCGTAGTCACTGCGTGTACTACTGGAACCCATAATATAGGGCTTGCTGGACGAATTATTTCTTATGGCGATGCTGATGTAATGATTTGTGGTGGCTCTGAAATGACTACAACGCCACTTTGTTTGGCTGGTTTTTCGGCAGTGCGATCTTTATCGAAACGAAACGATGAGCCAACTAAGGCATCACGCCCATGGGATAAAGACAGAGATGGTTTTGTTATGGGTGAGGGCGCTGGCGTTCTTGTTTTAGAAGAATATGAGCATGCCAAAGCGCGTGGCGCTAAAATTTATGCAGAACTAGTTGGTTTTGGTATGTCAGGTGATGCCTATCACATCACTGCACCTGATGAAGATGCTGATGGTGCTGCCCGATCCATGGAAGCTGCAATACATGATGCTGGGATTGCTCCAGAGCAGATTGATTATATTAATGCACATGGTACATCAACGTATCTCAATGATATGAATGAAACTAAAGCGATCAAACGTGTTTTTGGAAAACATGCTTATGAATTGGCTGTTAGTTCAACAAAATCAATGACCGGACATTTATTGGGCGCAGCTGGCGCCGTGGAAGCAATTTTCAGCATTCTGGCAATGCGGGATCAAATTGCACCACCTACCATTAATTTAGACCATCCTGACGAAGGTTGTGATTTGAATTATGTGGCACATACTGCTCAAAAAAGAAAAATTAAATATGTATTAAGTAACTCATTAGGTTTTGGTGGAACAAATGGTAGTTTGTTGTTTAAGGCTTTGGACAAAGATGTATGAAATCCTTGCAAACACGCGTTACCAGTAGATTGGTCAGAAGTGCATGAGCTTTTTATCATGCCCTTTTGTTCAAGGTTTAGTTACTCGTAAAAATCTGAAAATTTCTATAATAACCGTTTTTTTTATACTTGCATCGCTTGCGTTGTTTGTATCATGGCCTATATATTCTTTATTTAACATGGCAATTGTCGACAAGGACGAGCCTGCTCTTATTCTTAATCTTGATAAATCTACCAGTGCCACTCAATTTGCTGCTGCTTTAAAAGAAAAAAAAATAATTGATTCAACCAGGCTTTTTCTTAGCGTTGTGCGTTTTAAAGGATTGGCGCATCAGTTAAAGGCGGGTGTGTATCAAGTTAAGCCTGGCGAGTCAGTCATGCAGTTATTGTCTAGAGTCGTTGCTGGTGATGTTTTGACGCAAAAATTTGCAATCATTTCAGGCACAACCCAACTAAAAATCACCCAAGAACTGCTACAGTGTAGCTATTTAGAATACCATCCTGATGATTGGTCTTTTATTAAAGAAAACCATGCCAGTGCTGAAGGATTATTGCTTGCTGATACTTATCAGTACCGTGGAGGCAGTAGCAGCAGAACGTTACTAGAGCAAGCACATCGAAATTTAATGAATTATTTAAATAGTACTTGGATTACTAAAGCAGATAATTTACCTTATAGAAACCCTTATGAATTACTCACAGCGGCATCTATTATTGAAAAAGAGACTGCACTGGCTGATGAGAGAAGAATTATTTCAGGAATTCTTGTGAACCGGTTAAAGAAAGGCATGCCTTTACAAATGGATCCCACGGTCATTTATGGTTTAGGCACTGCGTATCAAGGCAAATTATCACATAATGATTTACAAATTGATTCTCCATATAATTCATACCGTTATAGAGGATTGCCGCCAACACCAATTGCTATGATAGGAAAAGAAGCGATAGATGCTGCGGCTCATCCACAATGGTCGCATTACCTCTATTTTGTTGCTAAAGGAGATGGAACCCATCAATTTTCAGAAACTTATGAGCAACAGAGAAAAGCCATTAGCCAATATCAGACGCAGTCTCAACATAAGGCACTTTAATGCTAAATTCTGCTGGGAAATTTATAGTAATTGAAGGGCTAGAGGGCTCTGGTAAATCCACGGTTGTAAAGACTGTCATTGATGCATTGGCCAAACTGAATATCGAAGCTGTTTCGACTCGCGAGCCTGGTGGAACAGACATAGGTGAGTTGCTACGAACTGTCATTAAAAATCCTGATTATCAAACAGTTTTAGATGATAAATGTGAACTGTTATTGCTTTATGCAGCAAGAGTTCAGCTTATTGAACAGGTAATTAAACCCTGTTTGCAAAGAGGATGTTGGGTGGTTGCTGACCGATTTGAGCTCTCCACGCTTGCTTACCAGAGTGGCGGACGTGGATTGGACGAGGAATTTATCAGCACATTGTCTTCTTTTTGCTTGAATGGTTTGAAGCCAGATCTAACTTTATATCTAGATATAACTCCTGAGCTCGGCATGCAAAGGGCAAGAGCAAGAGGGCAGTTTGATAGAATAGAACAACAATCTATGGCATTTTTTCATAAAGTCCATAGTGCCTATATCAAACACTGTACTGCTGATGCCAAAATTGTAATGGTTGATGCCACTCGTGATTTAGAGCAAGTTCAAAGTGCAATTCAACAGGCTGTTTCTGAATTTATAGCGCAACAGTCGTTATGACTCATTATAAGTTACAATGGGATCAACTACACCATGCTTGGGTACGCAACCGTTTGCCTCAGGCCATTTTATTAGTTGGTCCCATGCACTGTGGCTTGGTTGACTTTACAACTGATTTGTTAAAATTAACGTTGTGTCAAAATAAAAGCAATGCGCCTTGCCTGGAATGCCCCGATTGCCACATGGTGGCTCGTGTGGAGCATCCTGATATGGAATGGGTTAAGCCAGAAAAAAGTGGTGGCGCCATTAAAATAGATCAAGTGCGTGAGTTACAAAGCACCGCCTACTTAACCCCCAAGCGCGCAAAGCATCGATTGGTAGTGATTGAAGCCGCTGATAGAATGAATACTGCTTCAGCGAATGCCTTATTAAAAATTTTAGAAGAGCCTGCAAAGCATACGATCTTCGTGCTGATAGCGCAGCAATTAAGTACAGTCTTACCTACGGTATTAAGCAGGTGTTGTATTATTCGATTTGCCTCACTGGATACATCATATACCAGTAATCTGTTGAAATTGGGTGAGCAATACCCACAAGACTCTGAACGAGCCATTATTATAGGCCAATCCGAAGCACTTTTAGATGAGCTAATTGCATTAATAGAGCATAGAACACATCCTTGTGCTTTGGCAGCGCGGTGGGCAAAGTTCGAAATGGATGCACTGTTGTGGTTTTTATACTTGGTGTTTGCGCAGCTACAAAACATGCAGTTTACTGCAAAACTAGAAGTAGGACCTGCGGTCTTACAACTTACCAGTCTGTCTTCTTTGTTGAATTTTGAGTCCATCTTTAATCAAATTGATAAAATAAATGCAATGACAAGAAAATTAAGCCATAATATGAATGTAAACCATACCTTGGTTTTGGAAGACATGTTATTTGCATTAAGAGCGTAGGACTTAGTGGTAAGGAGGATTTATGACAGAAGAATTACCGCTTATAACGTGTTCGTTTTTAACGGAAACGCTACTCTATTCAGCATATATGCCATTTATTAAGGGTGGTGGCTTGTTTGTTCGTACTAATAATACGTATTCTTTAGGAACAAAAGTTCAATTATCAGTTACCTTAATTGATGAGCATGAGCCTTACCTTGTGAGTGGTAACGTGGCCTGGATTACCCCTAAGGGGGCTCAAAATAACAAACCCTCAGGTGTAGGCATACAGTTTTTAGGCGAAAGCAGCCGGTTTTTAAGTAATAAAATTGAAACTTATTTGGCAGGAATGTTAAAGTTATCACAGTTAAACGATACGATTTAGAGTCTGTCGTCAATTTGCTATACTGCGCGCAGTATAGATTGAGTGCTAACTCGTTCTAGCGAGTTGACGACAGGCCCTAGTACAACGTTCCACTGCTTTTGTCTGGTGACGCATCTATCTTTGAGCGATGGCAGGTCGTTAATGATTCTAGTGACGGCGACCCTTCTCCTGCTGGCGGGAGAAGGTGCCCGACAGGGCGGATGAGGGTGGCTCAAATGGCATGGATGATAAAACAGGTTAATGCTACCTTTGCAAGAACACGTTTAATCAATTTGAGTGAGTTAAACATAGGAGTGCTTTCAATGGCTAATATGATCCACCCTCATCCGCCCTATCGGGCCCCTTCTTCCGCCAGCGGGAGAAGGGGCTCCGTCACTAGAATCATTAACGACCTGCCATCGCTCAAAGATGGATGCAAGATGAGATGTCGCCAGACAGAAGCAGTGAAACGTTGTACTAGTCTCATAAAAAAATAGGATTAAAAATGCTAGTTGACTCACATTGTCATTTGAATTTTTTGGATTTAACTGAGTTTAATAATGACATCGCAGAAGTATTGGCTCGAGCGAATGAACAGGATGTAATGCATTTTTTATGTGTTTGTGTGGAGTTAAGTGACTATCCAGTATTGGAACGCTTAGCTGCTGATTATCCTAATATCAATATTTCTGTAGGCGTACATCCCAATAGTGACATGGATCCTCCTGTTACGGCAAAACTATTGTGTGATTTGGCAGCAAATCCAGCTTGTATTGCATTAGGTGAAACCGGATTAGATTACTATAGAACTACTACTACAGAAGCTCAAGAACTACAAAGGGCGCGCTTTAGAGAGCATATAAAAGCCTCGGTGATAACCAATAAGCCACTAATTATACATACCCGTCAAGCAGCCGAAGATACCTTAAAAGTGATGGAAGAAGAAAATGCACACCGCGTTGGTGGGGTTATGCATTGTTTTTCTGAAGATCTGTCTGTTGCAAAAAGGGCTATTGATCAGAATTTTTATATTTCATTCTCAGGCATTGTTACATTTAAAAATGCCACAGTAATCCAGGATGTCGTGCGAAAAATACCTCTAGACAGAATTTTAATTGAAACAGACTCACCTTATTTGGCTCCTGTGCCTTATCGTGGCAAACAAAACCACCCCGCTTTAGTGAAGCATGTAGCGCAAGCTGTAGCTGATTTACGAGGCATGGATTATCAACAGATAGCAGAGATTACTACAGATAATTTCTATAATTGTTTTAAGTTAACTAAGAAATGACTTTATATATAGGATTGATGTCTGGTACCAGCATGGATGGTATTGATGCGGCTGTTGTTGAACTTCCTGAAAACAGATTGGTCTATGGCATAACTAAAAAATACAGTGATGCGCTAAAACAAAGTATCAATAGTTTGTTGGACGGTTCTGTTATCAGCCTGGCTTCTGTCTGCCAATTAAACACATTGATAGGTAGGGAGTTTGGCTTGGCAGTAAATCAACTGCTGCAAGAAGCTCAGATTTCCTTTAAAGACATAACCGCCATAGGCAGTCACGGTCAAACCGTATGCCATGATACCAGTGGCAGTATTCCTTATACCTTGCAGTTGGGCTGTGGGCATACCATTTCAGCATTAACCGGAATTACGGTCATTGCTGATTTTAGGAC
The DNA here is from genome assembly GCA_044445305.1 of Legionellales bacterium. Lineage (GTDB taxonomy): Bacteria > Pseudomonadota > Gammaproteobacteria > Legionellales > Legionellaceae > Legionella. The sequence goes on from JBIODT010000063.1 coordinate 8,958, forward strand.
AAGAGACCTCGTTAATGGAGGGCAGGGCGCTCCTTTTGCGCCACTTTATCATCAAGAGTTATTTGCTAAAATAGGCAGTGTGGCGGTAGTCAATATTGGCGGTATTGCTAATATTTCGCTTATAACCCCGAATCAACCAACGCGAGGTTGGGATATAGGTCCCGGAAATTGTTTGATGGATGCTTGGATCTACCAACATCAGGGACAGGCATTTGACGCTGATGGTTTGTGGGCAGCGCAGGGTAGGGTCATTCCCTTGTTGTTGACAGAATTATTATCCGATTCTTTTTTTGCATTACCTGCACCTAAAAGCATTGGTAAAGAATATTTTTCTTTGTCCTGGTTGGCTCAGTATTTAAAGAAAGATTATAAACCAGTTGACGTTCAAGCAACTTTACTTGCGTTAACTGCGCATTCAATAGCTGATACGCTTATAAATAATAAGATACCTGAGTTAGAGCAACTCTATTTATGTGGTGGTGGAACGCATAACAGACACTTACACGCTGCATTAGAATCTTTTCTGCCTGATATCAGGGTGAAAAGCAGCGTTGCTGTAGGGGCAGATCCTGATTATTTAGAGGCGATGATGTTTGCCTGGCTGGCATCACAAACTTTAAATCGGATACCAGTAGATTTATCATCAATAACGGGATCAAATGGTCCCGAAATTTTAGGTGCAGTATATTGGGGGTTGGATAAGGAAGCAGAGCGCGCTACATGACAAACATTGGGTCTAACTGAATAGAAAAACACGACACTTGCGCATTAAATTATATTGACAAAGTAATTGGCTATAAGTTTAAATGAATGATATTAAACCATCTCTGTACATGAACAAAAGTAAGCGTTTTTCATGCCTTCTATTTTTGGGGCTGCAAAGAAGGCGCTTGTTTTTGTAGTGTGCGGAGATCGAATAGAGTGAGTCCGAATTGAGCGCACATTACACAAGCAAGTCAAGCCTGGAAACAAGTGAAAATCTTACATCTGCGTACTTTATCTTTTTCTTAGCCGCTTCTTTTTACATGTATGAATTCATATTACAAGTGGCCCCGAGCGTTATGGCCGCGTCGATGATGAAAACATTTGGTGTTACTGGCGAGGGATTTGGATTTATCTCCGCTTTTTATTTCTACGCTTATGCGCCAACGCAATTGCCTGCAGGGGTTTTGTTTGATCGTTATGGCCCGCGTAAATTAATGACCTTTGCTATTATTCTATGTGCTTTAGGCTCTGCTTTTTTCGCATCGACGGACAGTGTATTGACTGCATGCATAGGCAGGTTTCTTATAGGCATAGGATCGGCGTTCTCATTCATCGGGGTTTTGGTGTTGTTGTCACGTTGGTTTCCCCCGTATTATTTTGCAATTTTAGCGGGTATTGCACAGCTAATGAGTTCCGTAGGGGCCATGTTTGGTGAAATGCCTCTGGCTGCTTTAATTAATCATGTGGGTTGGCGTAATGCCAGCTTTTTACTGTCTGGGGTTGGTTTTATCCTGGCTGCTTGTTTTTGGGTTTTTATACGTGATTATCCGCATCAAAAAAATCAAAACATACCCAATCACTATCTTCGTGACGAGTGGAAACGGCTCGTTGCTGTTTGCAAGCATGCTCACACCTGGATAATTGGTGGTTATGCCTTTGCTATATGGACCCCTATAGCGGTATTCGCAGCTCTTTGGGGTGTTCCTTATCTGCAAGAAAAATATCAAATTTCAGTAGTTGCAGCATCTGGTTTGTGCAGTCTGATTTGGTTGGGAATAGGTCTTGGGAGCCCTTTGTTAGGCTGGTTGAGTGACAGAATAGAGAGTCGGCGCATTGCCTTGATCTTGAGTTCTATACTGGGTTTGTCAGCCACTTTAATCTTGTTGTATGTGCCTAATCTTCCTTATGGATGGGCTTATATCATTTTATTTATATTAGGACTCGGTGCTGGTGGTCAAACTGTGAGTTTTGCTGTGGTAAAAGAAAATAACTCACCAGAATTAGTTGGTACAGCCTCAGGGTTTAATAATCTTTCGGTATTGATCGGTGGCGCATTGTTCCAACCTTTGGTTGGGTATATGTTGCAGCATTCTGATTCTTGGAGTTTGGTGAATGGGGTGCACGTATACAGCATAGCCAGTTATCAAAAAGCATTATTGGTCATGCCACTTTGTTTCTTGGCAAGTTTATTGATCGCCACATTCTTGATTAAAGAGTCTCATCCAGCGAAGAGATAATATACCCAAGCATCTTGAGTATATATCCTTCGTACGGGACAAAAAATTATATGGGATGCTTGAGTGGGCGCGCGCAGTATAACTAACTTCAAGCCCAGTTTGGGTTTTTGGTGGAGCGC
>JBIODT010000064.1:0-11118 GCA_044445305.1 Legionellales bacterium
AAAGACGAATTTCCACATTCATTGAGTCAATTCATAGCACATGTGTTTTTGTCCCGTACGAAGGATTTAATTATTTTTATTTTAGAGTTTTTAACTGGTTAAGGACCATGCTGCGTGAATCATCAATTTTGAGGGTGATTTTATCAGCACTAGCCTCATTGGTACGTATTTTTTCCCAATCATTCTGCCAAACTTGGACGAGTTTAGACATTTGGGTAGGTATTGGCTGAGGTAATAATTGGCTTAAATCGCTTAAAAAGGAAATATGTCCCCAGCCTAAAATTGGGTCAATTAATTTTGAATGCTCAGTTCCATAACGCACATTATTAACAATTAATTGCAGTTGTCCTAATTCCTTGAGTATTTCAAATGCAGCTGGACGTATATTACGATTTCTTTCTGTTTTTTCATTACGCCAAGTATTATAGGATAAAGCACTAATAGCCACACTTAGACTAATGATGGCTACAAGATTATTATGAATCTGATTTTTAATTGATTTTTTTTGCATTATTTTCTTTTAATCCAAATGCATTGAGCATATACCCAAGATGCTTGAAAATGCTATGGTTAAGATAAATCATTAACCATTACATTAACAAATAAAATGCCTAATGATGGTGCTCATAATTAGGCAAGCTTAAAATGTAGTAAATATCTAGACATCTATAATGCTATTAATAAGTTATAAGGTAGAAGGATTTTTATTTTTAATATCAATCCAATTCATATTTGCTTTTTTAATATAACCATTAATGTCTTTTATCCATATTTTCTGCACTCTATCATTAAGGTTCAAATACAGTTTCCCATCAACTATTTTCCACGCAAGAGGATCACTTGCAATTTTTTTCCCGACTGATACTCCAAAAGCACACCAACCGCCATATTGAGGCAAGTATTTATCTGGATTAGTTTGAAATAATTGTTTATTCCTTTCATTAACGAATAAGTAATACACACCGTCTTGAATTACCACATGATCACCATTACCTTTAATTGGCTTATGATCAGTAAAATATGCAACCACATCATATCCTTGAAGGGCTACTGCAAAGGTAGAAATATCTGCTGAAAAAACTAAAGACTGCATCATAAAATAGGATGCAATAACACCCAAAAACATATTTTTAAACAAACGAGTTGCGTGTTTCATAATTAATTCCTAATTAATATAAAGTTAATGTTTTTTTACAGCTGCAACCTTGAAATTGATTATTACTTCATCTTTAATTTCATTAGTACCAGCCCACTCACCTTGTCCTACTCCAAATAAAGTTCTTTTAATCACCGCATTACCAATTACAGCTCCTTTATTTGAAGTAAGTTGCTGAACTGAAAAACTTAAAGTTAACGGTTGTGATTTATCGCGAATAGTTAATATACCTTTAGCTTGATAGTTTTTTTCATCAATTTTTTCAATTTGTGTTGACTTAAATTCAGCTTTGGGAAAAATTTTAGCATCAAACCAATCTGGACTTACTAGCGTGCCTTTAAGCTCAGCATAAGAGGCACTAATTGAATTGATATCCACAATAATATCAATACTGCTATTTTTGAGATCGCTAGGCTCGATAAGAAGAGTACCAGTGAACACCTTAAACGCGCCAGAAACAGGAGCGCCATTCTGAGTTCCTGTAAAGTTCAACTGACTTTCAGCAGGGATAATTTGCCACTCAGGGACCGCTGTGTATGCCATCAAAGGCATGATACTTAACCCCAAAATAAAAAGACAAATTTTAATTATGTGTTTTATATTCATGAAATCATTCTCCTTAAGATGTTGTCTTTATTGATAAAATGATGTTTCAGTGCTGCACTGGTATGAAGAATAATCGTGATAATTAAAGCATAACCTAGCCATTTATGGGCAAGTGCAAAAAACTGACGTAATTCTTCATTGGGCTCAATCAAATTGGGTAAGGTAAATAAGCCAAAAAATGAGGCAGGCAAACCAGCGGCTGAGGTCACAAGCCATCCAGAAATGGGCATGGCAAACATAAAGGCATAAAACGCCCAATGGACCAGTCGGGCAGCAATAAGTTCATACCAGGGCAAAGATAAAGAAGGGAGTACATTGATCAGACGCCAGATTAATCTTATCGTAACAAGTGCTAGGGCTAAAAAACCATACTCTTTATGCCATCCATAAAGTTTTAGTTTTTCAAGACTAATAGGTAAGAATACCATATATAATCCCAGCGCCAGTAATCCAATGATTAAAAGAGCCATGATCCAGTGCAACAGGATAGCAATTAAACCAAAGTGGCTTTTACTGTTTCTTAGATGCATCCATTTTCCTTAGGATTTTGACTGATAAGCCTCAGCACCAATCTCGATATCAACCTTGTCATTCAAATCAGGTAATAACGTATTAATGCCAAAATCAGAGCGTTTAAATTCAGTTGTTGCGGTGAAACCTACTGTCATTTTATCATTAATTGGATTTTTTCCTGCTTTATTCAACTTAACCATTAATGTCACTGGTTTAGAAACCCCATGGAGGTTGAGTACGCCTGTAACTTTTGCTGAGGATTGACTAAGTACTTCTATTTTATCACTAATAAAGCTTGCTTTAGGATATTTTTTAACATCAAAAAAAAGTGATCCTTTCAGGTGGTTGTCTAGATCTGGAATGCCAGTAATTATTTTTGATAAATCAATGCTTACTTCAACCTTACTGTTTTGAGGTTTTTCTTTGTCTAAAATTACAAAACCATTGACATACCATTTACCTGATTGTATTGAAAAACCTAAATGCCCTATTTTCCATAAAACATAGCTATGTTGTTCATCAAGTATTAATTTTTCGGCAGCATGAACCGGAACATTAATAAGTAACATCGTAATCATTAATATCCGGAAAAAAGTTTGTATCATTAAAAACTCCATTGCAGTAATTTAAAAATAAAGGACAAATTAATCAGTTGATTTCGTTTCTATATTTATATGCCCACCAACTAATTTTTCACACATTCCTTTCGGCATTAATAAAAATGCATCGGGTTGCTTGTCTTTTTTAGCAGAACCAGCGCAGGATGCTTTTGCAGTAGCACAGTCATTTAATCCTGCTTTGACTACACCATAGCATTTTTCAGTCACAGTGCTTGCTTCATTGTTGGCGCTGTTTGCTGTATGTGTAGCGGCAATCATAAGAAAAGCGGCAGCTGCTGCTTTTCCAAGTTTTTCTTTGTCAATCATAAGACACATCCTTGTTTTTGGGGTTTTACTTTTATAAGAAATTGAATTTAATTATAATAGGAATAACAGGTCGCTCATGCTTTCGTCAAGAGCTAAAGTGATAAAACTTGTCAGTCGTTGTAACCATATTCTCGATCAATAGATTGATACCCTTGTTTTGCATAGTTTGCAAATAACTTGAACTTCGATAATAAGCATATGCTTATTTTTCAGCTTGGAAGCAACCCGATATTTTCTGCTTAACTGTCCCCATTCGAAGATCACGTTCAGCCCGATTATTTGTGAATGGCAATTGAAATCCAGAAACCAGGCTCCACCAAGCGAATAAGTCTCACCAAGTTGTGCAGCTGCAATTATTAATACCGCATCACCACCTGCTCCTCACCTAATAATTCAGCCAAGGACAATAGCAATTCATCACTGGGTGTCACATGCCATTGCTGAGCCAAACTCAAATTGGCTTTTGCATGGTCATTCACATACAACACCTGTACAACACAATGCCCCTTATGTGCTTTTAACAAAGCTTGGAGCGCGGGCAACAGGGATTGATGGGTTTGGTTCAAAACCAACTCTAAAAATCGTGCAAACCTAGCGCGTGCACTGGTCACATTATACAAGTGGTTGGCAGTCATTTTTACCCCACCATTATAATCATCATGAGCCACTTCACCCTCAATAACCAAGATACTCCCAGTTGCCAGAGGACAAGTGTAGGCATCAAAAATCTCACCAAACACCACGACATCCATTCTAGCGGTAGAATCTTCCATCCCAATGATCACAAGCTTCTTACCACGCTTGGTGAGTATTTTTCTAATACCAGAAACCTGTGCACAAATCATGGCCTTTTTATGCATGCTTGGATTCAGTTGACTGATAGGAACAACAAACTCACCAAACTCACGCCGATATTGATCGGCAGGATGACCGGTTAAGTAAAAACCTAATATTTCACGTTCAGCTTCAAGTCGTTGCGTCTCAGACCATGGATTGCAGGCTATATAATCTTGTTCACTGGCCTTGTCTTCGAATAAGGAAAACAAATCAAATTGTCCACTGGCTTGATTTTGATGCTCTTTTTCAGCAACCTTCAACGCTTTTTCAAGTGATGCCTGCAGCACGGAACGCTCGATTTTCCATTCATCAAAACAACCACATTTAATCAAGGCTTCAAGCACGCGCCTGGTTATTTTACGCGAATCCTGTCTTTGGCAAAAACTAAATAAATCAGTATAGTGCCCATTTAGCGCCCGCTCAGAAGTAATGCACTCAATGGCAGCCTCACCTATGCCTTTAATAGCACCAAGTCCATAAATAATGGTTGCATCATCGCCCACAGTAAAGGAATACAAAGAACTGTTAATTGACGGTGGCGTCACCTTTAATTTCATGTGTGCACATTCGTCAATAAAGGTCACTACTTTATCAGTATTGTCCATATCCGAAGACATCACTGCGGCCATGAAAGCAGCTGGGTAATGGGCTTTAAGCCAAGCGGTTTGATAAGCAACCAAAGCGTAAGCGGCTGAATGTGACTTATTAAAGCCATAACCTGCAAATTTTTCCATCAAGTCAAAAATGTGCGTTGCAACCTGCTCCTCAACGCCACGTGCGGTAGCACCTTCAGTAAAACTTTCTCTTTGCTTGGCCATTTCTTCAGGTTTTTTCTTACCCATAGCCCGACGTAACATGTCAGCTGAACCCAGCGTATAGTTGGCCAATACCTGGGCAATTTGCATCACTTGTTCTTGGTATAAAATAACACCATAAGTTGGTTTTAATATGGGCTCAAGATCAGGATGGGGGTAGTTTACTGCTGCGCGCCCATGTTTTCTATCAATGAAGTCATCGACCATTCCTGACTGTAATGGACCCGGTCTAAACAAAGCAACCAAGGCAATAATTTCTTCAAAACAATCAGGCTGAAGTCTGTTAATAAGCTCCTTCATGCCACGTGACTCTAACTGAAACACCGCTGTTGTTTTACAGGCTTTGAGCAGTACAAAAGTGGCAGCATCATCAGTTGGAATTTGACTGATGTCTATCAGCGGCAAGCCCATTTGTTGCTGCTGTTTGTTCACTATAGCCAAAGCCCAATCAATGATGGTCAAGGTCCTTAGACCTAAAAAGTCAAATTTAACCAGGCCTACGGACTCAACATCGTCTTTATCCAATTGACTGACAATTTGTGTGGATCCTTCTTCGCAATAAATTGCGGTGAAATCCGTAAGTCTGGATGGCGCAATAACCACGCCCCCGGCATGTTTGCCTGCATTTTTAGTAATGCCCTCAAGCTTTAGTGCCAGGTTGATAAGCTCCTTAACTTCGTCTTCATCTTCATAACGGCGACGTAATTCATCTTCTTGCTCAAGCGCCTTGCTGAGTGTGATGCCAATTTCAAAAGGTATTAATTTTGCCAACTTATCCACAAAGGGGTAAGGCAAACCAAACACCCGTCCCACATCACGCACCACTGCTTTTGCAGCCATGGTGCCAAAAGTAATGATTTGCGACACCGATTCTCTGCCGTATTTTTCGGCCACATAATCAATAACGCGATCCCGTCCTTCCATACAAAAATCAATGTCAAAGTCAGGCATTGAAACCCGTTCGGGATTTAAAAAGCGCTCAAAAAGCAATTCATACTCTAAGGGATCCAGATCGGTTATTTTTAAAGCATAGGCAACTAGGGAACCAGCACCAGAACCACGACCGGGCCCAACGGGCACGCCATTTCCTTTAGCCCATTGAATAAAATCTGCCACAATTAAAAAATAACCGGCAAAGCCCATGTTGTTAATAACATCCAACTCAATAAGCAAGCGCTTGTCGTACTCAATTCTTGATGTGGTTAACGCTTCTGGTTGCTCCTTAAATAATTTCTGTAACCGTTCCTCCAGACCCACTTGCGACAGATGCGACAAATAACCTTCAACGGTTGAACCTTCAGGAATGGGAAAATTAGGCAGATAATTATTACCCAAATCCAGTTTCACGTTACAACGCTTAGCAATTTCTACGGTATTTTCTATGGCGCTGGGTAAATCTGCAAATAAAGAGACCATCTCTTCTGCTGAGCGCAAATACTGTTCGGCACTGTATAATTGAGCCCGTCTGGGATCAGATAAAGTATAACCATCATGGATACAAACACGCGCCTCATGTGCTTCAAAATCTTCTTTATCAATAAAACGCACGTCGTTGGTTGCAACCAGGGGTAATTGCAGTTCTTCTGCCAGGGCAATTAATTGTTCATTATACAAAGCTTCATCAGCCCTTCCTGTACGCTGAATCTCTAAATAAAAACGATTGGGAAAATGCCGTTGCCAATTTAAGGCGCGCTCTTTAGCCAGTGCTTTATTCTGCGCCAATAAAGCTTGACCTATGTCACCAAACTTCCCTCCAGAAAGTGCAATCAACCCTTCTGCATAGTCGGCAACCCATTGATTTTGTACCCTGGGCTGACCTTGATACTGGCCTTTTTGATAAGCCATAGATACAAGACAGGTTAAATTTTTATAGCCCGTATTGTTGAGACATAAAAGTACGATGGAGCCGACAAGCTCAGGGCTGCCCAAATCATGACAAGGTAAATCACAACCAATGATGGGCTTGATGCCGCTGCTTAGCGCATTTTCAAAATGCTTCACTACCGCAAACAAATTACAATAATCAGTCACAGCAACCGCACACATCCCGCGGGCAGGCAATGCCTTCATCAAAGGCTTGACCTTAACCAATCCATCCACCAAGGAAAACTCAGTGTGTAAACGCAAATGAACGAAACTTTGTTGCATATTAGTTTAACATCCCAATCAACTGCTCTTCATCCAAAACAAAAACCCCAAGCTCAGTTGCCTTCACAAGCTTAGAACCCGCCTCACTACCAGCAATTAAATAATCTGTTTTTGCCGATACGCTACCACTCACTTTAGCACCCAGTGCTAATAAAGCCGCTTTTGCATCTTCCCGACCCATGGTTTTCAAGGTTCCAGTTAATACCACTGTTTTGCCGAATAAAGGATGTTCCTGATTCAGCTGTTTTTTTTCAAGCTTGGGCCAATGGACACCAAGCTCAAGCAGACGGTGAATCACTTCCACATTATGTGCTTGGGCAAAAAAATGAACAACATTAGCAGCACCCACAGGCCCCATGTCATTGAGTGTCATTAAATCATCAACAGTTGCGGATTGAATCTCACTAATGTCTGCATAACAACTGGCTAAAACACGAGCACTTGTTTCGCCTATTTCTCTAATTCCTAAAGCATAAAGAAAACGAGCGAAGGTGGTTTTTTTACTGGCCTCAACCGCAGCCAATAGATTGTTAGCCGATTTTTCACCCATGCGTGGAAGATTTGCCACGACAGTCAAATCAAGCTCATACAAATCAGACACATGTTGCACCACCGCTTCATCGACCAATTGATCAATAAGTCCACTGCCTAAACCATCGATGTGCATGGCCTTACGTGAGGCAAAATGCCACATCATTCCTTTTAATTGCGCTTTGCAAAATAAGCCGCCGACACAGCGCGCAATCGCCCCACCCTCTTCTTTAACTACATCAGAGCCACAAACCGGACAGTGCTTGGGAAGATGAATGGTCTGCGTTTTTTCTGGACGCAGTGCCAACACCGCTGCAACCACTTCTGGAATCACATCCCCTGCCCTGCGCACGATAACCGTATCGCCGATACAAATGTCTTTACGCATAATTTCATCAAGATTGTGCAAAGTGGCATTACTCACCGTGACCCCGCCAACACTCACAGGCTCTAAGCGTGCGACCGGCGTTAAGGCACCCGTTCTACCAACTTGAAAATCAACCGACAGTAACCGTGTCATTTCCTCAGCCGCTGGAAATTTATAAGCACAAGCAAATCGAGGTGCTCGCGATACAAAGCCTAATTGCTGTTGTAAAGGAATGCTGTCAATTTTATAAACAACACCATCGATTTCAAACGGCAGTTGCTCGCGTTTAGTCAGCATGGCGTGGTAATAATCAAGACAACCGTCAATGCCAACTGCGCGCCTGGTTTCAGAAGAGACCCTAAAACCAAACTCTTGCAGCAACTTCAACTGCTCTAAATGAGAGTCTGGCAGATTATACCCCTCACAGGCACCAATGCCATAACAATAAATCGCTAACGGCCTATTCGCAGTAATGCTCGGATTTAACTGTCTTAAACTGCCTGCGGCTGCATTACGTGGATTGGCAAAAGTTTTTTCACCCAGTGCTCGAGCCCTGTCATTATACGCCTCAAATCCAGCCTTAGGCATATAGACCTCCCCACGTATTTCTATACTTTTTGGTGGGTTATTGCTGCGCAATTTTAATGGGATTGAAGCAATGGTTTTAATATTTGCGGTAATATTTTCACCCGTTGCGCCATCACCGCGGGTTGCGGCATAAACCAAAACACCCTGTTCGTAGGTCATATTCACAGCCAAGCCATCTAATTTAGGCTCGCAGGCAAAAATCAAGGTCTGATTCTGCTCATCTAATTTTTCAGTGGCACGCTTGATGAAGGCTTGAAATTCTTCCACAAAGAACACATTGGCCAATGACAGCATTGCTTGTTGGTGTGCAACCGGCATAAAAGCATCTGCGGGAGTACCGCCTACTCTTTGTGTTGGTGAATCGCTAGTTAACAGTTGCGGATACTCGGTCTCTAAATGTTGCAATACTTTAAAACAACGATCGTATTCCACATCAGGAACCAATGGCTCATCAAGCACATAATAATGATAATCATACAGACTTATTTGCTCTTTAAGCTCGGTAATTTTTTCTTGTATCTCATTTTGATGCATCAGTTAATGTCCATTTGGGCTTGGGCCGAAGTTCAAATAAGATCTTAAATTAATTAGGGGGTTGAGTCATCATTTAAATACTGATAAAAAATTTCACGGGCCAGCATCAGTTGCCCCATTCCGCTAGATCCTATATTCTGTAATTTATAATTTGTTTATTCTAATCAACAGGTAAGGAAAAACGACATGCAATTAAAAACACAATGGTTTGCTTTGACCAGCTGCTTGCTTGGCACTGCTGTTGCCACTGCGGGTGGTATGGGCTCTTTAGATCAAGGGTTTCGACCACTTGCTTCAGTCTATGGTGGTTTGGCGCTTGTGACTGTTAATGCAGGCAGTGCGCACACGTTTGTAGGTTCTGACGACAACCTTTTTAACTATCAGGGCCAGAGTAACAGCGATGCGACTGTATTGGCAGGTGCCTTTCTCGGAGCTGAGCATCAATTGCCGCATCCAGGACTGTTTGTGCAGACCGGTCTTGAATACAGCTACTTCGGTAATGGTTCCACTAAAGGCGCAAACAGCGTAGGCATTGAACCTGATACTTCAACCTACTACCACTATTCTTGGCGGGTGCAAACACAACAAGTACTTGCTGTCGCTAAACTGTTTACTACAAGCAAGCTCCCCATTCTTAGTCAAAATGACCTTTATCCCTATCTGTCTCTTGGGCTTGGAGCTGCCTTTAATAAGGCCAAACAATTTAGCGCCTCACCCGAAGGTAGCGGTAGCTTTAATGTCACACCAGCATTCAATAGCAATTCAACATCCGCTTTTAGCTACAGTCTGGGGCTGGGTGTTGATACCAATATAGACCCACACCTGCGTGTTGGTCTTGGATATCGTTTCTCCAGTTTTGGTAAAGCAGCGCTCGGTGATGGGCAAGTTGTTTTTAATCAATATAAATTTCCAGTACCCTTTTCTTTAGATGCACACCATGCTTATGCCAACCAAATTATCGCTCAACTGAGCTATTTGGCTTAGGATAACTTTTAATAGGACTATTTACATGCATCAAAAATCCAACCTCAGACTGGCCACAACTGATATGCAATTTTCACGAGTAGCCTTGGCAATTGCATCCTTGTTAACTACTGGCGCAGCTTCCGCTGCTGCTAATTTGAGTATTGCCCCAACCGCAGGACTTCCCTTACCTACGTCCCTCTATGCAGGCGAAACCGTCTATGCTTATTACACCGTTACTAACAATACACACTCAACGCGCTCAGGCTACTCTCTGCAAGGGCTGCCTGCATCGGTCACACAAAATACTCAAAATCCGGCTTACTGTTCAAATCCAGTAACCATTCCATCTCATAGCAGCTGTACGCTACAGCTGAATATTACGGGACCCGTGCAATCTGGATTTATTTTATGCAATGGCTCCAGCTGTGCTTCCGCTGCTCTGCCTTTGAATGTAAAACAGCTAAATACACCACCGCCTGCTGTCGCTGCAGGCGCTTATCAAAGCACAAATCCAGGCAATAACAGTTACCCTTTATTGGCAACCAGTAATGGTTCCGGTCTATGGACTTATACTATTGACAGCTATACAACGATTTTGCCTGATGATTATGTTACTGGGATACCGTATAATCAAACAGGCCGCCTCGTATTTAACAGTGCGAGCTGCAGCGGACAGACCTGCTTAGCTGTAGGTGCTTATTCTAATAGCTCAAGTTTTTCCAGGGTCCAGTACCCATTAATAGCCTCGAGCAAAGATGGTGGCAATACTTGGATTTATACTCTTGATAGCGCTACCGCAACCAGCGTCCCTGCGAATTTTAACAACGGTGGCAATTTTAAAAGCGCCAGCTGCAGCGGACAGACCTGCGTGACTGCAGGTTTTTATTCTAATGGCTCAGGGTTTTCCGGGGTCCAGTACCCATTAATAGCCTCAAGCCAAGATGGTGGCAATACTTGGAGCTATACTCTTGATAGCGCTACCGCAACCAGCGTCCCTGCGGATTTTAACGGCGATGGCAACTTTAACAACGTCAGCTGCAGCGGACAGACCTGCGTGACTGCAGGTTTTTATTCTAATGGCTCAGGGTTTTCCGGGGTCCAGTACCCATTAATAGCCTCAAGCCAAGATGG
>JBIODT010000065.1:0-11051 GCA_044445305.1 Legionellales bacterium
CGTAGCCTCGCAATGACGAGCTCTATTAGTTCATTGCGTTTTTTAGTTTTGTGCTGACTTATGGGTAACGCCACGCTGCATCAAGGTCACACGAGCTACCCAGATGGCGTTCGGAGTGACGCTCTTGAGTTGCTTTGTAACCTTGCAATGACGCACGGTTTGAGTCTTTTTGTCTCAGTGGTGCCCTTTCCGATATCTTGCTACTTTTATTGATAAGTGGTAGAACGGATGAGGGTCTATTAATAATTCTGCTGTTAATGGTGCTAATTCATGGTTGCGAATGGTTAGGGCCTGTCGTTAATTCTATTATAATGGTGAAAGGTGAGTAAAAAAACGAAAGATCCCTTCTATAAAAGGGAAAGTGAAAAATATGCTGATCCAATTCCCAGCCGTGAATTTATTATGGCGGTTTTGGATGAGTTTGGTAAACCCATGTCGCGCAATCAACTGATTGACAAATTGCTTTTGGATGAAGAAAGCAAGCAAGAGTCTCTTGGTTTTCGACTGAAGGCGATGTTGCGTGATGGGCAAATCATGCAGGACAGACGGGGGCGTTTTTGTCTGTTACAAAAGATCAATCTGCGTCGTGGCACCATACAAGGCCATCCAGATGGCTTCGGGTTTTTTATCCCTGATGATGGCGGCGATGACATGGTTTTGTCCGCTAAAGAAATGCGCGTGGTCATGCATGGTGATGTGGTGTTGGCTTATCAAGCCGGTCTTGACCGCCGAGGCCGCCCTGAAGGTAAAGTTCATGAGGTACTGGAACATGCTAATGCAACTGTTGTGGGCCGATTTTTTAGCGAACATGGCGTCAGCTTTGTGTTGCCAGACAGCAAACGATTAACACAAGACATTTCTATTCCGCAAGAGTTTTCAGGCAGTGCCAAAAATGGCCAAATTGTTTTGGTTGAGCTGATTGCCTTTCCCAACAAACGGGCGCAGGCCATAGGTAAAGTTCTGCATGTGCTGGGTGAACATATGGCACCGGGAATGGAAATTCAAGTTGCAATTCATGCACATGGGCTTCCTTTTGAGTGGCCTGATGATGTGACTGCGGAAGTGGCCAAAATTCCCCAACAAGTGCTTGAAAGTCAGTTGAAGGGCCGTACGGATTTACGTACTTTGCCCTTTGTTACTATCGATGGTTCTGATGCTAAAGATTTTGATGATGCCGTTTATTGTTATAAAAAACCTAAAGGTGGGTTCCAACTCTACGTTGCTATTGCGGATGTGAGTAACTATGTGCTTAAAGACACTGCTTTGGACAAGGAAGCTGCTCGACGCGGTAATTCGGTGTATTTTCCAGGTAAGGTAGTGCCCATGTTGCCAGAGGCCTTGTCCAATGGTTTGTGTTCTCTAAATCCTCATGTGGACCGATTGTGCATGGTTGCTGAGATGTCCATTGGTATTGATGGCAAGATTGCGCGCTCACGCTTTTACCGCGCAGTGATTCATTCACACGCGCGTTTGACCTATGATCAAGTGGCGTTATGGCTGGCTCAAGGCCAGGCAGACGAGGTGCACCAACCGCTGCTTCCTGAGCTGCAAGCACTGTATGCCTTATATGATGTCTTGTTGTCGACGCGTAAGGTTCGTGGTGCTATGGATTTTGAAACCACTGAAACGCGTATTGAATTTGATGACCATAAAAAAATTCAATGCATTGTGCCTGTTGTGCGTAATGATGCGCATAAAATAATTGAAGAGTGCATGTTGGCAGCCAATGTTGCTACCGCGCGGTTTTTAGAAAAGGCTGAAATCCCTACTTTGTACCGGGTGCATGCCGCTCCTGAAGAGGAAAAAATAGTTGCTTTAAGGCAGTTCTTAGGCGAGCTGGGATTGCAGCTTGGTGGGGGTAAAAAACCAACGCCCAAAGATTTCCAGCGTACTATGAGCACCATAGGTGACAGACCGGAAAAGCATTTGATAGAAACAGTGATGCTGCGTTCCTTAAAACAAGCGCAATACATTGAGGTTAACGAGGGTCATTTTGGTCTGGCTTATTCTGCTTATACCCATTTTACCTCACCTATCAGAAGGTTTCCTGATTTGTTGATTCATCGCGCCATAGGGCATTTGTTGGACAACAAACCCGTCTATGAATTTGATTACAGCCATGATGACATGAACCGTTTGGGCAAGCATTCATCCATGACTGAGCGTAGGGCTGATGAAGCAACACGTGAAGTCGTGACTTGGTTGAAGTGTGAATACATGCAGGATAAATTAGGACAAGTTTTCAAAGGCAGGATTTCTGCCGTCACCAGTTTTGGTATTTTTGTTGAGTTGGATGAGGTTTATGTTGAAGGTTTGGTACATGTCACCTCGCTCAAGAATGATTATTATACCTTTGACTCGGTAAAACATCGATTAATCGGTACCCGTGGTGGTCAGGTCTATCGTTTGGGTGATAAAATGTCAGTTTTAGTTGCTCGGGTTGATTTGGATGAGCGTAAAATCGATTTTGAGCCTGCAGAGGAAGAAGTTAACGATGAGTGAGCAGTTTGTATACGGGATACACGCAGTAGCGGCCTTATTGGCCAATCCACATCGAACCATCAACAAGCTTTTTGTCAGTCAAGACCGAGCCGATAAAAGAGTGCAGGAGCTTGTTGATAAAGCGCTGCAAGCTCAGATCAGTATTGAGCCCTTAAGCTTGCAAAAAATGACCCAACGTTTTGCTGATGCTGTGCATCAAGGTGTTGTGGCCAGTGCGTCTTCATTGCCTGATTATTGCGAGCCGGATCTGATTGCCTTATTAGAGAAAAGTAACAAACCCGGTTTGATTCTTATACTTGATGGCGTTACTGATCCACATAATTTAGGTGCCTGTTTGCGTTCAGCAGATGCTGCGGGAGTCGACTTTGTGGTCATTCCTAAAGATAAAAGTGCCAGTATTACTCCTGTAGTCAGTAAGGTAGCCTGTGGTGCTGCCGAATCAGTCCCCTTAGTTAGAGTTACTAATCTGGCCAGGACTATGGAATTGTTAAAAGAGCAAGGTGTTTGGATCTATGGTGCCGCCGGCGAAGCCAGCAGCTCTCTTTATCAAATGGATTGCTCAGGAACCATAGCCATAGCCATGGGTGCTGAAGGTGAAGGACTTAGACGCTTAACCCGCGAACGTTGTGATGCTTTGTTTGCTCTGCCCATGTTGGGCACTGTGGAGAGCTTGAATGTGTCCGTCGCTACAGGGATTTCCTTGTATGAAGTGGTACGACAAAGGAGTACTGCGTGAGTGAATTAAAAATTAAGGCTGCAAAAGCGGCTTTAGCCTACATTGAAGATGATATGGTAGTGGGTGTTGGCTCCGGCTCAACGGTGGGGTTTTTTATTAAGGAATTGGCCACGATAAAGCATAGGATAGATGCTTGTGTTGCCAGCTCTAAAGAGACCGAGTCCTTGCTGCGTGCAGCAGGCATACCTGTTCTTGATCTCAATTCAGTGTACAACTTGCCTGTTTATATCGATGGTGCGGATGAGGTAACCGTCAATGGTGAGATGATCAAAGGGGGTGGCGGTGCACACACGCGGGAGAAGATTGTGGCTCATGTCGCGCAAAAGTTCATTTGTATCGTTGATGAGTCCAAGCTGGTAAAACATCTGGGTGTTTTCCCAGTTGCAGTCGAAGTTATTCCTATGGCGCGTAGTTACGTGGCCAGGCAGCTGGTTAAATTGGGTGGCGATCCGCAATACCGCGAGGGTTTTTTAACCGATAACGGCAATATCATTTTGGATGTCTTTAATTTTACTATTAATACGCCCATGGCTTTGGAAGACAGCATTAACAAACTGGCAGGTGTGGTTGAGAATGGCCTGTTTGCTAATCGGCTAGCGGATACGGTATTAGTTGCCTATAGCGACGGCGTAAAAACTTTGAAATAACCTCCTAGGGTCTGTTGACAATTAATCCTCCACGTCTACATCCCGCGGGATGTAGACGTGGGGAGGGTGAATTGTCAACAGATCCCATTACGATGTGTTACCAGGTTTCTTTGCAGCTCTAAATTTTAAGGATTATTAATTAATGGAAGAGCCTAAGGTTTTTGTAAATCGAATTATCAACATGAAGAAAATCAAGATGATTGGTCTGGATATGGATCACACCTTGATTCGCTACCATTCCGAGCATTTTGAAACCTTAGTTTATCAATTAATTAAAAGTAAATTAGTCGACATCAAGCACTATCCCAAGCGTATTAAAAAACTGGATTTTAATTATCATGATGCAATCCGTGGTTTGGTGATTGATTGTAAAAACGGCAACATTTTAAAACTGAGTCGTTATGGAGCCATTCGGCAAAGTTATCATGGGACCAGACGCATCAGTTTCACTGAGCAACAAAAATTTTATAGAAGTATTTATGTTGACTTAAGCGACCCCAATTATATGGCGATAGACACGTCTTTTTCCATTGCCTTTTGTGTTCTATACGGCCAATTGGTTGATCTTAAAGATGAGCTGCCAGAACAAATCCCCAATTATCAGGCTATAGCCCAAGATGTGCAATATTGTGTGGATAAAGTGCATTCTGATGGCAGTTTAAAAGGCATTATTGCTAAAAACCTGGAAAAATACGTCGTTAAAGAGAAAGCGGTAGTTGATGGCTTGAAGCACTTTATTCTTTATGGAAAAAAAATATTTATTCTA
Source organism: Legionellales bacterium (assembly GCA_044445305.1). GTDB lineage: Bacteria > Pseudomonadota > Gammaproteobacteria > Legionellales > Legionellaceae > Legionella. Next base: position 4,652 of record JBIODT010000065.1, read on the forward strand.
ACCAATTCTGAATATGCTTATACCAAGCTCCTATTAGACTATGCCATCAATCCTTATTTAGCTGATGGTGAGACTTGGCATGATTTGTTTGAACTGGTAGTTACTTTAGCCAATAAGCCCCGATTTTTTTATGATAACTTACGCTTTTTATCGATTAATCATGAAGATGGCACTATGACTAATACTCAAGACCAGATAGTGCCTGGCATCTACCAAGGCGGCAATGCCAAAAAATTTACTGAAGACTTGGCCATTGGTGGTGATGAAATACTTTATATTGGTGATCATATTTATGGTGATATTGTCCGCTTGAAGAAAGATTGCAATTGGCGTACAGCACTTGTGGTTGAGGAATTAGGCGAAGAAATTGCGGCGCAACGTCGCGCCTTACCTATAGAAATAAAAATAGTCGCCAGCATGAAGATGAAGAAAGTTTTAGAACAAAAATACGTTGATTTATGCACTCAGAGTATCGATGAAGGTTCCTCTCAATATGACAGCGGCATCCATCAGTTGCTGGCGGAGCTGCTTGACATTGACGCACAGATTTCCAAATTACTGCAAGAGCAAAGCGTCTTTTATAATCCCAAATGGGAGCGGGTCTTTCGTGCGGGTGCTGAAGAAAGTTATTTTGCCTATCAAGTTGAACGATTTGCTTGTATTTATATGGAAAAATTATCGGATTTTTTAGGTCATTCACCGATAACTTATTTTCGTGCCAACAGAAGGTTATTGCCTCACGACATTGAGATTTAGCGCATAGCCTTGATGGAGCCATATCGTTACCCACAAGTTACCTCATGGAAAATAATTCTTCGTACGGGATAAAAAATTATATGGGATGCTTGAGTGGGCGCGCGCAGTATAACTAACTTCAAGTCCAGTTTGGGTTTTTGGTGGAGCGCGTAGCCTTGATGCAGCGCAGCGTAATCAAGGTTTCTACACGTCATTTAAATTTGTTAAAACCTTGATTACGCTGCGCTGCATCAAGGCTACTCGTTACGCCGTTAACTCATTACCTTTATTCCAGCCTGATTGCCTGATCGTAAAGACGAATTTCCACATTCATTGAGTCCAATTCATAGCACATGTGTTTTTGTCCCGTACGAAGTAAAATCACACACTGTACTCAAACAGTGTGTGATTTCATAACGCCTACACATAACCATTTTTTTGCCATTACTTATAGAAATAAGGTATAATGCTCTAATTAAACCCACAAGAGCCCACCATGCCCAAGATCTTTGTATTAAACAGTATTGCTAGAGGAAGGTTTGACAAATACAAAGCGCTGATAAAAGACTTGGCTCAAGGCACCCTCAAGCCTGGAGCCAAACCCGAGCCGCTCCAAGGCAAAATCGACGGACAAACTTTATACAGCCTGCGGTTAAATGACAGCGACAGACTGCTGTATATGATGGTTGAGTCTGGTCCCGATCAAGGTGCTTTTATCTTGTGTGCTGCTGCTGACGGGCATCAATACCAACGTCATTTAAATCGCTTGTCGTCACATCAGGGTGCTTTGGTGGTTGACAGCTACGTTGATGAAGAGGAAGGCTTAATCGGTGCTGTTGCTGAAGCACTATCCGCTTCCGACTCTCAGCACGAAGCACTTTATTGCCATAACAACCGCTTTATCGAATTTGATTTTGATCAAAAGAAAGCGTTAAAAACGCGTTTACCGGCTGTTTTTCATGGAACGCCAGGCACTGGTAAAACCTTGGTGGCCGGGAAAATGTTGCATCAATATGTCGCCAAGCCACTGCTGGATGAGAATGGCGTCCCGCTGGGTTTTCTTTATTTAGCGCCAACGCAGGAGTTGGTCGCCGAGGCACGCAGGAACTATGACGAGGTCTGTAGTCTGGTTGCTATGGATGACGGGCAGGTAAGGCCGAAATTTGCGACCTATGCTGAGTTTTTTCAAGAGTCCATGTCCGCCCATGAAGGGTGGCAATTGGTTGGTTTTGATGATTTTAATCATTGGTACAAACAGTCAAAGGTTAACAAAGCGCAGCGAAAAGAGGCTGCGCATTCCTTTTCCGCTGAGGATTGTTGGGCTGCCTTTCGTATCACCAGCTTGTATCCTGATGTAGCTGATTTGGCTGCTTATTTGGTGCCGAGCGATCCACAATGCGCTGTACCGAGGGCATTGCGAGCGGCGATTCATCAGGTTTATCGGCAATACAGCGCACACTGTGGCGCGTCCAAAAAATGCTCAGCATGGCTAACGCCTTTTAAAAGTACAGAGACCTTTGGCTTGGTCTTGACGGATGAGTTGCAGACGCAGTCTGGCGCTATGGTGTTAAGTTTGTATGCAGCCGCTCGCGACGGGCAGTTTGCAGCGGTGGTCGGTGGCCATCAAAAGACCGATGCCCATGACAGTGGTTATGGCCGTGGTTTAGCGGCTGTTGATTTGCTGGGCCTGTCATTACATCACAAGAGTCCTTTTCAGACGCACCATTTAACCCAGACGCACCGTAATTCACAAGCAGTGATTGAGGTTATTAATTGGATTATCGAACAAAAAAACCGCATAGGACTGAAGACGTTGCTTAAAGGGGCTGATGGCCATTTGCAAGGTGGAATGGCATTAAAGGGCGATGCCGACTTTATTTTTACTACAGAATCACCGGCTGCCCTCTTCAGCTTGCAGCAGCGATTTTTAGGTCAAGCACAGTTGGTTGTGATTACTGCTGCGGACTGGTTGGCGGAAGCAAGGGCCTTGTGGGTTGGTGCTATAGTCTTAACGCCAGCACAAGCCCTCGGTCTTGAGTACCAGAATGTGATTTGTTACCGCTTGCTAGAAAGCAGTAATGACAAGCAGCTTGGTGAGGCCTTGGCATCTGGCAGTAAGAGTGCCACGGCTGCTGGTCATCGGGGTAAAGTGCAACCGAGCAATGAAATTGCAGCGCTGGAGTCGTGGTTTAATGAACTTATCATTGCCTGTACTCGGGCGAAGACAGGGGTTCATTTTGTAGAACTGCGTTCACTTCATAACACCAGAGCATTGACCACCGGGCTACAGCAACTGTGCTCCACGCTGCAAGCACGTGAGCAGCCCGCTGCGGCAGCTGTAGCGTGTACTGAGTCGTTAGCGAGTCCTTCGCCTGCTGTTTCAACCGAGGAAGAGTGGCTAGAACAAGCCTGTCTCTTGCTCGAAAAAGGCCCAGAGATGCGAGCTGAAGCCCTGCGGATAATGGATGTCAACGTGCCTAAGGGCAGTGATGTTTACCGACAATTTTTAGTCAGGTATGCAGATGGCAGTAGCGACAGCAATCAACAAGTTGCCTCAGCGGCAGTTGTAGCAAGCGCCCATTCGCCAGCCTTATTAACTGCAGCCGCAGCGCCTTTAATCATACCGTCAGCTGCAGTACCTGCAATGGGCATCTCCAAGCCTGCTAAAAAAGCCATTCCTGCACCTGCGGTGGCTGCAGTGGCAAAAAAAATCCCACGGTCACCAGAGCAGCATGCCTTGGCTGTGTTTGCTTGCTTTAATGACGAAAATTTAACAAACGCTTTACTGGACTGCGACGCAGCAACCTTGTTGTTTTTGCCCATAGCAGGCAAAGACAAAGCTTGCCTTGCCGACCTCCTGGCAGTAGAGGACCATCGTAAGACATTTGCGCGCTGTTGTATTAATAACAACGCACTGATTGCGAAAATAGAGTTTCAAAAAATAAAGACAAAAATAACTAAAAACACAGACAAAGCCATCAAAAACTCACGACCTGCAATCAGCGGCATGTTAGATCATCTAGATCAGATTCGTCATTTTTTTCAAACAGAGCAATTGTCTTTGCTTATTCGTATGAATGAGCCAGTCACGCTTTCTGCTGTAGCAGCGTTTGCCAATAGGGGGGACATCATTGGCTTGCTAAGCCAATGTGGTGCAGATGTTGGCAGTGCAGATCTGGCTCATATTGCTGCAGGTGAGGGGCATGATAAGCTGTTCCGCACACTAAAAATGCTGGGTGTTGATTTAAATAAAGCGAATAATAAAGGTCATACGCCAGCCCACATCGCGACGAAGCGTGGACGTATTGAGGTGCTGCGCGCGCTAAAGGCGCTGGGCGCTGATTTAAATTTAGCTGATGAAAAGGGTCTGACACCTGCTTATATTGCGACGCAGCATGGACGTATTGATGTGCTGTGCGAGCTAAAGAAGCTGGGCGCTGATTTAAATCAAGCCAATAAAGCAGGTGCTACCTGTGCCCATGTTGCGGCATTTATGAATAAACCTGAGGTGCTGCGCGTACTTAAAAAGCAGGGTGCTGATTTAGACCTGGCTCAAAATAACGGTGAAAGACCCGCGTCTTTCGCCGTAACCAATGGCTTTATTGAGGTACTTCGAGTATTAAAAGAGCTGGGTGTTGATTTAAATAAAGAACGCGATGGCAGTGGAACACTGGCTTGTCTTGCGGCCTTTTTAGGTCAATCTCAGGTGATTCGTGTACTAAAAGAGCTGGGCGTTGATTTAAACCAGGCTCAACAGGACGGTGAAACACCGGTTTTTTTCGCAGTATATAAAGATCATGTTGATGTGCTTGACGTATTACACGAGCTGGGTGCTAATTTAAATCTAGCCCGAAACGATGGTGCAACACCGGCGCTCATTGCGGCGCAGCATGGTAATATTGCTTCGCTTCGCCGACTACATAAGCATGGGATTGATTTAAGTCAAGCCAATGGTGTAGGTGATACCTGTGCTTTTGTTGCGGCATTTGCTGGCAAATGTGAGGCGCTGTGCGTATTAAAAGAGCTTCTTGTTGATTTAAATTCAGCCAAGCCTGATGGCACGACGCCTGTTTTCATCGCAGCACAGGGGGGGCACTCGCTAACGTTAGCGTTTCTTCTGCAACAAGGCTGTGATAGCACCTCCGTTTGTACTTTCACTGCTAATGCCTGGATGTTCAATGCTACAGGGGCTGCAGTTGCAACCCAGGGCCGGTTGTGTTTAAAAATCAAGGAACGTATGGCGCAGGGTTGTTGTCATGAGCGGATTAGCTTATCCCCACTTGATATTGCCGAGGTTATGGGGCATCAAGAGGTGGTAGTACTTTTACGCGCAGCGGCAACAGCCGCAGCAGCTCACCCACAAGCAACAGCACTAGCGCGTCACGGCACTTTTGCTGCGGGAGCCATTAATGACTCAATAGCCCATTCAGCTGCTCATCCAGCATTGAATTAACACAGTTAGGAGGCTTTCATGCAAGAAAAAAGTTTAATAAAATTTGAAAGAGCATCAAAAGAAGAGCAATGGGCAGCTGAAGCGCATCAGGTGTTAGAGCCTCTCATTGCACTATTACAAAAAAAACATGCTGAAAAACACCATCCTGGAACAAGGTTGCTGATGCAATTGGGTATGCCTGAAAAATGGGTATCCCCCTCTAGAAGAGAAGACGTGCAACAGCAAGCCGCACGAGAGCAGCAAATCGAACGTTTGCAAGAATTGCTTAGTGGGTTTGACGCCATGCCTATGGTGCAGAGTGCTTATACAGGTCAATATCATCACGATTTTTTAGAGCTAATGCAAAGCACGCTGCCTCAATTTCATAACAAATCTCACCCATTCAAGCCACAACCACCGTATTCCACACATTTCTATAGTTATCAAGGCCTAACCAGGAGTCTTGAACTGGCAATATCCTATTTGAGCACGGATTCGGGTTGCGCATTTTTCATAGATAGAGCCAAGAAGTTTTCGTTACGAGTCTGGACGCCATTAGATAGATTGTTCCGTCCTTTCGAATGGTTCTCCTCCCGTTCTGAAGATGGTGTCGAAACAGCATTGAAAAAGTATTCTGTTGAACAAATCGCTGAGGCCTTAACCAGGCTAGATGGTAGTATATCTTTGCCTAGAGAATTGCACTGGATAGTCATATATATGCCCGACAATGATGTATGGTTAGAGCAAATCAAACGAAGTTTGTTAAAAATGCCATCAGATAAAGCGCTAGTTGTACTTAAGAATCTATTCGCTCTGCCACAATGGGACGTCACTACATGTGCATCAAGATTTTTAGTGCGAGACTATTGTTATCCCCTAAAGCCATTTATTAAACTTGCGCCAATGGAAGTCAGTCTTTTCTTATATCAACAAAAAGATATTTTATTACAAACAGTTCAAGAAATGGTGCCGATAATAGCCCCCCAACAGAGCTTTTTTTTTGAGGATGAACCAGTACAAGCTACAAAAAATATAACCGTGTTGAATGAGTACATTCAATCGCTAGAAAAGAATCCGGTGATTTTCCTAGCAAAAAAGAATGGACCTGTAGACCGGCATCACCAGCAGATGCAATTGGCATTATTTGAGGCCATCTCTAGCGAATTGTTTAGCAAAATGACCACTTCTAAAAATCCTGATGTTCAAAATGAACTGAGGGTACAATTGATGACC
>JBIODT010000066.1:0-10994 GCA_044445305.1 Legionellales bacterium
ACATAGGAGTGCTTTTAATGGCTCATATGATCCACCCTCAACCGCCCTGTCGGGCACCTTCTCCCGCTAGCGGGAGAAGGGTCTCCGTCACTAGAATCATTAAAGACTTTTCATCGCTTAATGAGATGTCGCCAGACAAAATCAGTGAAAGTTGTACTAGGGTTTGTCGTTAATTCGCTAGAATGAGTGCTAACTCGTTGGTTTTCGAGCACCGCAACGCAGCATGCACGCAAGTATGTGAGTAGCGGAGCACAGAAAATCAACGGGTTAGCACCATTATAGTAGAATTGACGACAGGCCCTACCAATGAATTCGATTTTATTTATTTGGACAAAGCTGCGTGCGTCTTTTTGCATACAGCTTTGCCCAAACCCCAATATATAGAGAGCAGTATGAAACATACAGTAGAACTTCTTTTAAAAAAGGCTTTAAGTTCATTACAACAATCTGGGGCGTTGCCGGTTGATCTGGATGTTGAGGTCAAAGCTGAGCACGCGAAAGATCCCCTTCATGGTGACTATGCGAGCAACTTGGCTTTGACTTTGGCCAAACCATGCCGGAAAGCACCGCGTCAGTTGGCAGAAATGTTGGTTCAGGCGCTGCCTGCTGAGCCTGATGTAGCCAAAGTAGAAATAGCAGGTGCTGGATTCATCAATTTTTTTATGAACACAAAGTCCTTGTCAAAAGTCATTGCTGAAATATTGCAAAAAGGTGCACATTTTGGCCGCAGTACTCTTGGCCAAGGACAGAAGGTGTTGGTTGAATTTGTTTCAGCCAATCCCACAGGACCTTTACATGTAGGGCATGGTCGAAGTGCGGCCTTTGGTGCAACTCTTGCTAATGTCTTAAAGGCAGCTGGTTATGATGTTCACCTTGAGTATTACGTGAATGATGCCGGTCGACAGATGAATATTCTTGCGGTGAGTGTGTGGCTACGTTATCTTGAGCATGCTAAAGAACCACTGGTCTTTCCAACCAATGCTTATAAAGGAGACTATGTCTCTAAAATTGCTCAGGATCTCTGGAATGAGCATGGCTCTCAATTTGTATTTTCTTGGTCAGAAATAAGCACAGATCTGCCTGACGATGAGCCTCAAGGTGGGGATAAAGAACTTTATATTGATGCCTTGATAAACCGCGCTACTGCTTTGCTAGGCCAACAGGGTTTTGCTCAATTTCACCAACATGCTGTGGATACCGTTTTGGCGGATATTAAAGATGATCTGGCAGGATTTGGTGTTCATTTTGATCAATGGTTTTCTGAGCGCTCTTTATTTGAGGACGGATCCATTCAAAAAGGAATTCAAGCACTTAAGGATGCGGGTCATACTTTTGAGCAAGAGGGTGCACTTTGGTTTAAAGCCACTGATTTTGGTGATGAAAAAGACCGGGTTTTAGTGCGTGCTAATGGTCAAACTACTTATTTTGCCTCTGATGTCGCTTATCATTGGAACAAGTATGATAGAGGTTATGATCGCGTTATTGATATTTTTGGTGCAGATCATCACGGTTATGTTACCAGAGTAAGAGCAGCAGTAACTGCTTTGGGACATGATGAATCAGCATTAAATGTACTGTTGGTACAATTTGCAATTTTATACCGTGGTGCGGAACGGGTACAAATGTCCACTCGAAGTGGTTCCTTTGTTACTTTAAGAGAGTTGCGTGAGGAAGTTGGTAACGATCCTGCGCGCTTTTTTTATGTGGCACGAAAACCAGAGCAACATATGGATTTTGATTTGGATCTGGCAAAGTCTGAATCGAGTGACAATCCAGTTTATTACATTCAATATGCCCATGCTCGAATTTGCAGTGTATTAAGGCAGCTTAAAGAGAGGGGCTTGCTGTGGGACCGGGCTATAGGTCTTGCGCATGTGGATTTGTTAGATCAGCATGAAGTCGCATTAATCTCTTTAATTGGTCGTTATCCAGAGTTGGTCGAGTCATGTGCCTCTTTATGTGAGCCACACCAATTGGCTTATTATTTAAGAGAACTGGCTAATGGTTTGCACAGTTATTATAATGCCGTGCCGCTGCTGTGTGATCATGAACAATTGCGGTGTGCGCGTTTGTGTTTGTTAGAGGCCGTTCGGCAAGTAATCAGTAATGGTTTGGATTTATTGGGCGTATCAGCTCCTGAGAGTATGTAATGGCAAAAGAATATGGTACAAGGCGCACCACACGCCAAAAAAGCAGTGCACCACAACAGTTTTTAACAGTGCTGGTTACTTTTGTGCTTGGGTATGTCACCGCTTCATTTTTTGATATTAAAACAATCAGTGAGTGGGTCAATACGCAAGTACTGGCACAGCATGAAGCCAAGCCAGAGGCAGTTAAAGCAACCCAACAAAATGCACAGTTGCCTCCTAAACCTAAATTTGAATTTTATACCTTATTAGCCAATGAAAAGGGCGAGGCTCAAGCACAGGCTAAGGCAGCCGCAACATCCAGTAATGCAGCCACAGTTGCCGTTGTGGTACCTGCAAAACCAGCGGTTGCAATTGCGGCGGCAGGCTCTGTGAAACAACCTGCTGCCGTCAAGGTAGTTGAAGGCAAGCCCTTAGCGGCCACACAGGGGAATAAAGAGTCTTATTTAGTGCAAGTTGCTTCGTTAAAGGTAAGGGCTGATGCAGAGCAAATGAAGGCTTTATTAACACTTAAAGGCTTTCATGTGGCTGTAGTGTCTGTGTCACAAGCCCAGGGTATTTGGTATCGGGTAATGATTGGGCCTTATTTGACGCGTCTTTCAGCGCAACAGGCACAAACTACTTTAGCAAAGTCCGAGCGTCTTAACGGCATGCTGGTCAAAACCAAGGTATAATTATGGACCTACTTTCCATCAAAGCCCTGAACGTAGCAACCCATATTGGCGTGCATGCGTGGGAGCAACGTATCAAGCAACAGCTGTTAATCGATATTAGCATTCCTATTGATTGCAGCACTTGCCAGGATAATTTAGCGAATACTCTTGATTATGACAGCCTCTGTAAGGCAGTAACTCATTTCGTAGAATCAACATCCTTTCAACTTATTGAAACTGTTGCCGATTCAGTAGTCTTGCTGATCCAACAAGAATTTAAAGTAACCAAACTCACAGTAGCTGTGAGCAAACCACATGCAATAAAAAATGCGGGGCTCATTCAGGTTATTGCTGATAGATAGCGTTTTTTTTCGGATACTATCCTTACCTAGCACTTGGAGTCTGTATGCAAGCTAAAAAGCCATTGGATGTTTTATATCCTGATCTCGAAGTTAAAATAGTACAAGACTTCTTAACAGACGCTGATTTAGTGAACCTTGCAATGACTTCAAAGGGGTATTCCAAATTATTTAAACCCCAAGTTGATGCCCGTAGATTATCAAAATTTTTAAGTCACGTCGTTTTAAGCGAATATGATGCAGTTCAAGGAATGTTAAGAAACAACTTTCATTTAATGGCTGCAAAAGGCAAGGTTACTGACTGTTCTGCTCGTGAATTTAAAAACGTCAGTGGTTTTGAATATGCACTATGGGCTTTAGACAAACACATGTGGACGACGATGCTTGCTTGTTTGCCTCTGGATGAAACAAGTTTGGCCGTGTTAATAAAATTGTGTGATCAATATAATCAAATTAACACCGTGGGCGTGACCTACCAACTGAATGCAAAAAGTGTCACTGAGCAACATTTTAATATTCGAGCCACTCTCATACAAGCACTAGAAGTCCTTGTTAAGGATATAACGTTGCATAACAAATGGATAGAGGGTGTGGGTGGTGCTCAAAAACTACTTCCTATGCACGTTGTTTATGAGTATTGTTCCAATGACCTTTTTTTCCCAGTACAGAAGTTCATTTCCAAGCCACTTCAAACAAGACTCTTTCACCATTTTATAACTGGTATACCCGAGTACTGGTTTGCTCCAGACTCTAGATTAGGCATTGAGTTTGCTTGTTTAAAGTTCGCGGGGGCGTGCCTTGCTTACCCTGAGTCACTTGGCATGGCCGAAACTAACCGGAAGGCTATAAAAAAATTATGGTCAATTAGGATGAATGATTTTATTGAACTTGAAACCCAACTGGGAAGAAGACACCAGCAATTTTTTAAACTCCAAATTAACCCGCCTAGTGTATCAAAATTCTTAAGACATGTTGTTCGTGGCGCGTATGATGCAGTTGTAGAAATGTTGAGCAACAACATCCATCTAATGGCAGAAAAAAACACCATCACTGATTGTTCTGATAGAAAATTTGAAAACATAAGTGGCTTTGAATATGCTCTATGGGCTCTAGACAAACGCATGTGGACCATGATGCTTGGGTGCATACCCCCAGGTGCAGAAGGTCAATCAGTGCTAGAGCGATTGTGGGGCCAATACCATCAAATACAAACAGAAGGGGTTACCTATCATCTGCAGGCAAACAATGTCACGGAACCGCATTTTAATTTTCAAGACACCATCATAAAAGCACTGCATATCCTGAATGAAGCGCGTAAAAAGCCCATGCGCGATGAGCCTGCATTGATCCAACAATGGGTGGAAGGTGTGTGCGGTGCACAAAAGCTACTTCCTGTGCATGTTGTTTATGAGTATGGTTCTGATTTATTTTTTGGGCATGAGTCTCAATTTATTGTCCAACCTCCGCCAAAAAGATGGCGGCGCGAGGATTGGTTTGACCCTGATTCTAAATTAGGAATTGCGGAATCGTTAGGCCTGGCCGCATTTGATTTGTCCGCTATGAAGAGCCTATTTAAAGTGAGAACAAAAAATTTTATTGAGCTTGAAGCCCAATTAAAAAATCAAATGGTGGCTGCTGGCCAATCCGAGAGAGGTTGTGTGCTGTCCTGATGTTTTGCACAATTGCGGCGGAGTTAATGGATGACTTCGCCAATAAAGTGCGCATTAAGCCGCATTTTTCTACATACCACCTGACTTAGTCAGCTAAATATCCTCTGTTATAAAAGATATAATATGTTCGATTTGTAAATTTTATAGGATGTTTAGCCATGCCATTTAATCCATATGTCGTTCTGGGTATTTCTCAAGATGCTGATGAACAAGCCATTAAAAAAGCATTTAAAAAAAAGGCACTTCAATGTCATCCTGATAAAGGGGGCAAGCTTGCGGAAATGTCAGAAATTAACAAAGCTTACGGCATATTGATTAATAAGGATGAACTACAAAAATGGAGGTTGTCTGAGGATGGAGAAGAATCTTTAGTCGTAGCTGGGCTTGTTTCTACTTCTAGTGAAAGGCCTAGTGCTGCTTATCAGCGTTTATTACAAATTTTTACGGATCGTTTTCAACAAGTACCCCTTCAAAAACGGTCAGCACATAAGGGGAAAAAAGAACTGGCAGGCTTAACTGAATTATCGCAGAATTGGGTTAAAGAGGCGTTTTATAATCATCTGTTTCAAGCGCATGACGAAAACCTCGAGTTTTCGGATGTCTTTGCAGCGATTAGATATAATACAAAATCAGTACGGCCTGCAACGCTGCTAACCGATCAGTTCTTTAAGGAAAGTTTGACCCAGCAAAAAGCAACCGATATTTTATTGGATTTTTTACGGGGCAATTATTATGCAATGAATCTGCAGCGCCTTAAAGACTATTTAGAACAGCAAATTAAGCCACTGTATCAACTGAATAACCCTGAACGAACATTCTATCAAGCCATATTAGCCATTATCTCTGCAGAAAATTTAGAAAATGATTATCCGATGTTATTAAAAGCTTTTAACGACATTTATAGTTCAGTTTATCAACGGCGGGATGCGAATAATCCTCAAGTCATTCGGCTTATGCATGATAAATATTATCGGCACTTAGTACTGAAGTCTCTGACATGTTATTGGCAAAGTGATAAAGAAGTGGTTACTGTAGACACATTGCGTGGAATGACAACCCAGTTGAAACCAGGAAATCGTTTCTCTGCTCACAATCGCACCATATTACGTATTGAACAACAATTAGGCGACGCACTTTTAGACGGTGCCCCATTGGCTAAATTATATGAAGCTGCTTTTTTGCAAATTGATTTATCAGAAGCTCACGTTAGCATGGCCTCTGTAATTAACAGTTTAATGACAGCTGCCATGTGTTTTCAATATGGCGCCAAATGCGAGCAAGAACCAGCTTCTGCTATGGCAGACGAACGTATTTCTTTTATTTTATACCAACAAGCCTTGCAATTGGCTTGTTCTTCTACTGACGCGACGACTGGTTTATATGCCGCTACGCATATTGCTAAAATGTTATCGGAATTCACTTATGATCAATCAACTTTAACGCCAAAACAAGTGGAGCAATTGATTACACGGGAGGATGATAGTGCGATTGCTTCTCAATCAGGTTCTATTGACGAGTATAGAGTGGGAGCCATTAAGCGTGCTTTCTATATTCTTAATTTTTGCCCTCTGTACAGCATACCACGCTCTACAATTGATTTTGGTACCATACAAATTTTTCAAACCGGTTTATTACGTTTTTCGCTGGATAAATTATTGGAAACATCGCCTGTTGTTGATCATCGGTTAGCAGATGTAACCTATCATGCTTATGACGAGTCCATTCGTATGTATGTTAGCGAACAAGAGGCCTATACACACAACTTGCATACCATACAGTTAAAATTAAAGGCTATGGATGAATTATTAAAGGAAAGCAATCTAAGCTATCTTGATATGGCACAATGGGTTGCTCCCCCTTTCGTGCATGTTTATAAAGAAAATGGATGGCTAACACCAATAAATGCCTTGGATTTTCCAGAAGTAGAAGGGGTTGTCTTCTATAAAAAGTGTGATGGTTTGATGATTGATCTGAAAACAGCAAAATTGTCTCTATTATTGGAAACGTGGCATCCGGGTGACGATCCTGCCAAACGTTTATTTTCAGACATTGATGTTGAGCAAATGTTAACTAACCAGATCGATGGGGCATTTTTTAGTCTCGATCCGGCTGATCCAGACAAACCGTATCATCCCTTGCAGAATGTGCGGTATTCTCCTCCCCAACTTAAAGGGACAGGATATCTTCAGACCTTATTTTGGGCGGATTATATTTTAAAGATGTTCACTACAGGGAGAGAAATTTCCAGTGAGCCTCCTTATTTAACACGTTCCACTGAAAAAATGCTTGAGCGTTTGCCGCCACATTTAATCAAAATCTTAACTGGTTGTAGCAGCAACGTTGTCGCTAAACGTCAAACACATCGCTTTTGGATCACTCCAGCTACGATTGATACAGAAGAAATCATCGAAGAAGGTGAACGAATACGAGTCGTATTTCAAGATATGGCCATGCAGGTACAAACAAAATTAATGAAACCAGATGATTCAGGCAAATTAAGCGATGTTAAAACAGCTCAAAAAGTTGAATCTCCAGAGGAGCAATTTGCTCGTGAGATGACAGAATGTTTCGATGAGATTGCCACGTATTTTCCAGAATTTGCGCGTTTAAAACAATTGATTAGATTAAGTGCCGTTTGTGCTAAAATGAGAATTGAGCGTGAGAATGAGGCTAAAGCTGCAGTGCCAGAAATCAAAGTGGAAATACCGCCTCACAGAGAGACGCATTATCAAATAGATGAAACTATTTTGGAAGGAATTTATCTTAAACCTCTGGAAGAAAAAATAAAAACATTGTCTTCAGTTATAGCAATGTCACCTCCTTTTGTGCTTGAAGCCCATGAGCTGGATGATGTTGATTGGTGGAGTGGACAACTAAAGGATATGTACACAACCAAGTTGGATTTATTAAAATCACAGCATGCCCGTTTACCTAAGATGTTTTATAAAATTGATGATCCTGAAACAGACGAGAAGTATCAGGCGTATATTAAGATGCAACGCGCAACAGTTTTTGAGAGTTGCTATCAGCAAGAATACGAACGCAACAAGCAGACTAATATTTCCCAATATGGACAAGCGAGGTGGGATCTTGCTGAACCCGAGGTTGTTAAACAGTTAACAGCACTTATTAATCGCGAGATTAATGAGATGGTTGAGCGCGTTTTTTCAAAAGAAGCGTATTTTAACGATGTATTGGATGAGGAAGTAGCTGTCATTCGTCGTATGATAAGTAATACGTATCATGAGAAATACCGTGAGATACAACAGCGTATAGGTAAAGCCGAATATGTTGCTTGTTTGCATGCCTTTATGGACGGGGACTGTGAGAAATTAGCTCATGCCACAGCTGTTGATGAAATTGAGTATAGAAAAAATCTTTACCGTGATGTTAAGCACAACATGGACAACCACCTTGGAGCCTATGCTGATAAAATGGGGGAGGTGGCTTATTCTGAAGCTTTAGAAGCTTCTATGAAGGGGGATACCACTCTTTTTGCAGACGCTATGGCTAAACATGCCATTGATATTGATAAAGTAAAAATAAAACCGAAAAAAATACCGGCAGCTCATGAAGCCAAACTTGAAGAAAAAGAAGATTCAGAAAAGTCTAAAGAAGTAACAAAATCTCTAAAAATCCCAGCTGTTTTTCATAAGGGTCGATTGAAACGAGTGTGTGGAGGCATCAATGCATATCCATTGTTTAGTCAAGCACGGCACGTCTCTACGCAATTAAACAAATTGTCTGTGAATAAATCAGATGTCCGTGCGGTTGAGCAGATAATAAGTGCTATGCAGAAACATACGAAAACAGGCTTTGATCCCTTGGTCATGCAATTGGAAGGTGAGGTGCGGCGAGTCCAGCGGGAGTTATTTCAACTAGAAATAAAGGGAATGGAAGATCTTCTGCGATTCAATTCGCAATTTTTTTCGTATCGATCGACTTTACAACAACAAGTTGTGGAACATGTTCAAACTGCTGTTACAGATCCCTTTACGCCCATCCGATTAAAACGAATGCTGAATGAAACTTTTGACAGAACAAGACAGTCTCTTGCGGAAATTCAACAGCAAGACATTATGAGCAGCTCAGCTGCCTCTTCGTCCTTTTTTGGGCAATCAGCGAATGGGCCAGGGAATAGTGAGATGGGTGGGAGCAGTAATGGCTCTAATGGTGGAAATGGGGATGATCCCAAGGATCCAATTCCTCCAGTATGGACCATCAACGCTCGGGTTCACAAGGCCGCATTACCAGATACAGGGCGGGTGCGATATGTGCCACCAGAAGGATATGATCCTAAGTTTTCGTTACCTCGTGCTCGTGGAAGCCATAATGGTTACATCGACCGCCACGGTAATGAATGGGTAAAAGGCCCTTCTCGCGTATTAAATGATCATTTTGAATGGGATGTGCGATTGTCACGTGTTGGAGAGCGTTTCTTCCGTAACATGGAAGAGGGCGTGGGGCGAAGTTTCGTTAAGAAGAAAGGTGATGGTTCGTATGTCAATATTTCTCCAATGGGTCAAATAACGCATTAAAAGAGGAGTGAAACAAATGAAATATCAGAGTCAATTTCAATCCTATGACATCGTAGAAGTCATTTCCGATGATCCCGCCTTGCGGGCTATTAAGGGCAAAAAAGGAATTGTACAGGGAATGTCTCAAAGTGAAGAAGATCCTTCTATATTTGCTTATGCGGTCTATATGCCTGCTTCAAAAATTAATTGGTTTATTCTGGAAACCGATTTAAAAGCGACTGGTAAAACAGCAAATCCTGAACAATTAGAGTCAGATACAGTGATATCGATAAACTCACGGGATGAGGATGACAGTTAAGAACGCTGAAAAGGATCCCCCTAACGCGGGGACATCCTTGTAGTCTCTTTCACACCGTATTCAGCGGAAGCACTCATTGTGTTACCATAGAGGTATTTTTACGTTGTTGAGACTTAATTATGATACAAGATCCAAATCAATCTTTATTACTTCGGGCATTAAGACGTCAGCATACTGAGCGCACACCAGTATGGATGATGCGTCAGGCAGGTCGTTATCTACCTGAATATAAAAAAACTCGGGCGCAAGCCGGTGATTTTTTAAGTCTTTGTAAAAATCCTGAGCTTGCCTGTGAGGTAACATTACAACCTCTGCGGCGGTATGCTTTAGATGCTGCTATTTTATTTTCTGATATTTTAACCATTCCTGATGCCATGGAGCTTGGCTTATACTTTGCTGAAGGAGAGGGGCCTTGTTTCCGTTACCCACTTCGTTCTGTGCAGGCAATCAATGATCTGCTGGTGCCAACTGCTGTAGATTCTTTAGCCTATGTTATGAATGCGGTGCGTTTGATTCGTCGTGAAATGCCAAAAGAATTGCCGTTAATTGGCTTTGCGGGCAGTCCTTGGACTTTGGCTTGTTACATGGTTGAGGGCAGTGGCAGTAAGGATTTTAAACACATTCGTCATTTGGTTTATACCGAACCTGAAGCAGCTCATTTGCTGCTGAATAAATTGGCCCTATCAGTTGCTGATTATTTAATAGAACAGATAAAAGCGGGTGTTAATGCGGTGATGATTTTTGATACTTGGGGCGGTATTTTAACACCACTGAACTATCAAAATTATTCGCTGGCTTACATGAAGCAAATTGTGCAGCAAGTTAAAGCCCATTATCCCGAAATACCCATTACTTTATTTACTAAAGGTGGCGGGCAATGGTTGGAACCCATGGCAGCTACCGGTTGCGATGCTTTGGGACTTGATTGGACTTGTGATTTACAAGAAGCGCGCACCCGTGTTGGCGATAAGGTTGCTTTGCAAGGTAATCTGGATCCAGCTGTGTTATTGAGTTCCAAGGCAGTTATTCGTGAGCAGGTAAAGGGTGTTTTAGCCTCTTTTGGTCATGGTTCGGGTCATGTATTTAACTTAGGCCATGGGATCACTCCTGATGTGTTGCCGGATAATGTTGCTGCAATGATTGATGCTGTGCATGAGTTTAGCCCGCAATACCATATGGAGGCACGGTGATTGTTGCCTCTTTTTCTAGCCATTGTGAAGTTCCTGCCACGACTTTTATTTTATACCTTTCACGGATGGGTTTTCAGGTTTTATGCGATTGATTTTTCCGTTCATGCCGTCTTTAAAAACTCGCAATAGAGTAGACTAT
>JBIODT010000067.1:0-10866 GCA_044445305.1 Legionellales bacterium
GATTACGCTGCGCTGCATCAAGGCTATGCGTTACGCCGTTAACTCATTACCTTTATTCAAGCCTGATTGCCTGATCGTAAAGACGAATTTCCACATTCATTGAGTCCAATTTATAGCACATGTGTTTTTGTCCCGTACGAAGGGTCAACACCTAAAAATACTGAAAACCATGCCAAACAGATTAAACGTAATGTTGATGCTTGTGAGCATTAAGGAGAGCGGGATGAATAAAGTGTGTCAGTTTACATTGGTTCTTGAGGGTGTAGATGATCAAACGCTTAATTTGGAGGACTCTTTATTTGAGGTGGGGTGTGACGATGCCTTGATTAACTATAAGAATGGTACTGTATATCTTGATTTTGATAGAGAAGGTGAGGATTTGGAACATGCCATCATTGCGGCAATTAAAGCAGTGGATTCATCGGCTCTAGGAGCGAAGATTGTTAGTGTTGCTCCTGAGCATTTAGTGAGTTTATCTGATATTGCCGAACGTGTATCTATGTCGCGACAAGCAGTTTCTTTGTTTGTCTTGGGAGAGCGAGGTGCAAAGAATTTTCCTAAGCCTATATTAAAGATTGCTAATAAAAGTCCTTTATGGCGTTGGAGCACTGTTGCAGAGTGGTTTTATCGACAACAAAAAATCAATGATCATGAGATTATTGATGTTGCGAATGTGATTGAAGATATAAATGCCGCTTTAGATTCAAGAAATAAGGTGGCGTTAGTACATCGCCAGAAAATATTGAATGAATTAGAGCGTCGCGCAGTGTAACGATTTCTTTGTCAAAAAACCCTTGTTTATTAAACAGGCTTTTTTTTGATATTGTTCATGAGTTGCTTTGTCCCGTACCCAAGGCTTATTACACACAGGATTTTTTACTGCTGGTAGTCTTTTGCACCAGCAATAATCAGTTTGTAAACGCGTTCACTGATAATGCCTTGCTCGAACTTGATTTTTGCATCTTGAGTCATGAGTTGACCTTTTTGTCTTACTAATTTACGTGTAGCAGAAGTAATGTCGTTGGGATCGCCTTCTAAAAGTATGTCCCTAACTGCTTCATCAAAAACCAAATACTCTCTGAGGGCTACCCGTTTTTCATCAACGGTAGGAACCAGTTTTTGCCAAATGCAAAGTCTTATGGTTTCCAAAATATCTATGGTTCTACCTAAGCGTTCTTCTCCTGAAAACGAAGTAACCAGTCGACGCATGGTTTCTGCAACGCCAGAGGTATGTAAGGTGGTATAAACAGGATGTCCCGTAAGGGCGGCCTCTAAGGCGGCACTGATTGTTTCTGCGTCTCTACACTCACCCACCATGATCAGTCGGGGTTTGCGTCGTAAAGCGTTTCTTACGCCATCAGCAAAATTAGGCAAGTGTCTTGGTATCTCTGATTGGCTTACTACAGAAGAAGTAGTGGCAATTTCATCATAGACAAATTCTATGGGTGATTCATAAGTAAGTACTTTACGGTTTGAATCAGCGGTTTCTATGAGCTCGCGAATAATAGATGCAAGCAGTGTTGATTTACCTGAGCCAGTTGCTCCGGTGATAAATACAACACCTTCTTGGGGCGCTATGGCTGCAAGAATGTTATCAGGAAGGCACATGGTATCAAGCTTAGGCGGCGTTGTTGGTATGGTTCTTAAAGTGATTTGAATGGCATCGTGACCATCTACCAAGCAGGCTGTAGCATTAACCCGATAACGATAGCGTACGCCTCGATTGGGACGAAATTCATAATGAGTATCTATGTCCTTACCTGAAAGTAATTGAGTGGTGGCATTAGGACCGTAAATAGAATTAATTAAGTCGCCTAATTCAGTATTTGACAGGCGTCTGTTGGTGATTTTAAACAGCTTGCCGTAGATCTCAGCATAAATAGGCTCCCCTGTTTGAATCGTAATGTCTGAGGCATCTAAGTTTGCAGTGTGCTCTAACATTTTATCCAGGAAGATTGGATTAAAACGTGTTGGCTCATCAGACATCAAATGAATATTGCTCATATTTTTTTCAACTTACTGGCGTTATTATTGGGTTCCACGATCTATTGGTTATAACAATCTTCGCTTGACTTGCAATTTTTTCCATATTTTTAAACTGTTCCAGTGCATTTTCATCTTTGGCAACTGCAGCTTTCCATTCTTCACTATTGATATTAAGCCCAGGCAAGGCAGTAATTCTTAATACCCTATCATCAATATGCATCTCGGAGGCATCTCCGGTAACTCCCAAATCGGTATGAGAGACATAAGGCGGGGATACCATATTCATGGCCAATAGTTTTCTATAGAGAATCATGCCACCGAAGTCTTCTTTAACACGAGCTATGTTTTCTTCGAGTATGGTATTGGCTTGATCAATCCCGCCTTTCCAGCCTTTTTCTGTATAGGTGCGCCATACTTGTTTTTCTGCTTTGGTTTTTGGGAGCAGTGAGACATCAGGACGATCGGGTTTCAAATAATCCAGCCATAAGTACTGGCGCCAGTTAGGTGGTGTTGTAATGAAATGCGCTTGTTTGGCAACTTTGTAGGTGCGATCAGAAATTCGGATGCTTTGGCCATCACCCAGATTTAGGGTGTTTCTACCTTCTAGCAATACGGGCGGTAAAATATTTTGCTCTAACACCAGTGAATTAAAATCATAAATGGCATCAAGACTTCGTGATTGTTTGGAAAGTTCCTCATCAATAAACCTTGCCCGCCAAGCCAAACCTGCTTGCGCGCCTATGCTGAGCGCTGTTTCTCTCAGTGCCATTTCGCGAATTTTACTGATTTTTATTTTTTTCTGTTCTTTATTGGTTTTGGTATAGGTCATTGATTGGAGGCCAGTCAAAGAACTTGTATCACCCATGTTGGTGCGTGATGATCTACAAGATACGACCAGCAACACAGACAGTATCATCAATAAACAAGGAAGCACATTCCTAGGAATAAATTTTGGCATAGCGTAGCTCGACAACTTGACTGTTAGGATACACGTGTATATTGGCTTTTCTACCAGCTTGGTAATCAATATCACGAAGAATTTCAGCTAAGCTTTGGTCTTTAACATTCATGCTAATTAAAATGGGCACCGAAGGCGCTAAGCCAAGTATACGTAGCTTGAAATGTGATGCACGGGCGATCCTATCGGTCAGCTCTTCAATAGGGCCTGACCAGTCAACGCTGGCTCTGGCTTGCATGTTATAGGCATTAGGGATGGTTAATGTATTGTCTTCATGCGGTGGTGTGACGACTTTTTGAACGCGAGCCATCTGCACCATGGAGTCACTTACTGAAACTGCTGCTTCCGCCAGTTTAATGGTGGCATCATCACTGGGATTGTTTACAGGTGGTTTTCTAAACGTAGTAGTACAGCCAGTAGTAATGGCCAAAATTACAAACATCATGACAATTTTCTTGTTCATTCAATTTTCTTTAAATGTCTGTGAGTATTGGCTTGATTGAAACAGGAGCTAGGTTGGTTGTCAAGCCATATTTGAGATCCTCAAAGCTTTTTAAATAAGCCATAAACAACTTGACCTGCTTGCTTTAATTTAATTTGTTGCCATTGATTTTTATCGATATTTATGATGTTGGCTGACTCTACATAGACCAATCCATCCTGGGCTAAAATATTATTTTTGGCTATGTCATGGAGGCATTGGGGAATAATATCTTGCGTGAAGGGTGGATCTAAAAAAATAAGGTCGAATGGTTCATGCTGTTTTTGAAAGTAAAGTTTGGTATCTGTATGGATAAGTTTTAATTTAGGGCTGTTAAACGCCATAATTATTTTTTTCAGTTGCGCATGGGCTGTGGCTGATTGTTCTATCAAGGTAATTTGGGCGGCACCTCGTGAAAACGCCTCCAATCCTAAGGCACCACTGCCGGCGAATGCATCCAGACAGCGGGCGTCTTGAATGACATGCATTAACCAGTTAAATAGTGTTTCACGAACTCGGCCAGGGGTTGGTCTTAAACCTTCCGTCTCGGGGAAATTTATTTTCTTACCTTTATAGAGCCCGCCTATAATGCGAATTTCTTGTTTCAAGATTGACCTACTGTAATGAGTAATAAGTTATTGGGATTGATTTGTCGCTTGAATGCCTGCTTTATTTCTTCATTGGTAACAGCATTAATGTGTGCGACATAAGTATCCAAATAGTTATCTGGTAAATGATAAAAAGCGATGCGGAGCAGTAAACCCGTAATGCTGCGATTACTGGCAAGAGACAGCGGAAAGCTGCCAGTAAGGTAGCGTTTGGCTGCTGCTAATTCGTGCTGACTGGGGCCATTATTGATGAATTTTTGTAAGGTTTCGTCAATAATTTTTAGCGCTGTTGTTGCTTGGTCATTTTTGCTGGATAAACTAATAAGGAATGGTCCTTTGCCTAGCATAGGCACAAACTGGCTGTCTATACCGTAAGTTAAACCACGCTTCTCCCTTACCTCTACCCCTAATTGAGAACCTAATGAGCCGCCACCTAAAATATAGTTACCTACTACCAGTGGAAAATAGTCAGGGTTCTGATGATCGATACCCATTTGGCCAAGACGTATTATAGTTTGAGATGAAGGGAACTTAATGTTGATTTTTTCGGCATGGGTTAATGGTTTTGCTTTAGGGACAGGCGTGGCAGGTGTTCCTTGAGGGAGTTCATGTGTTAGTTGCTCGGCTATTTGATGGGCCTGGTGGTGGTCAATAGCTCCTGCTATGACGAGAAACGCATTGGCGCCAACATAGTAGTGTTTATAAAATTGAATTACGTCGCTTTTTTTTAAGGCGCTCATGCTTGCGGTGGTGCCATTGAGCGGATGCGCATAAGGGTGTTGTTGGTACAGCACTTTAAAAAAATTAAGGTTGGCTATTTCTTCCGGAGAGTCTTTGGCTTGCTCTATGGCCATGAGTAATTGTTTTTTTTCGTGGTTAAAAGCATCATCAGGAAAGTCAGGATGATTGATAATTTGGGAAAAAGTTGTTTTAGATTGCTCTAAGGCTTGATGGTCAGTCAGTGTTCTTAAACTGAAAACAATCATATCCTTGCTGTTTTCGGCATTAAATTGAGCACCCGTATCTGCCAGTGCTTCGGCTACAGTGGTTGCATCTTTGCCTGCGTTGCCCTGATTCATCATTTGACCAGTCAATGCACTTAGGCCATATTGACTGCCATCATAAGCAGAGCCTGCAGCAAAAGCCAAACTGATATCCAGCATAGGTACTTCCATGGCTTGGAAGAAGATCACTTGAACGCCATTGTTGGTTACCCATTTTTCAGTTTTGAAGGTATTGGCAAATACATGAAGTGATAAAAACAGCATCAAAGTTGTAGTAACTGTTTTCATGGTTGTACCTCATTGGGCTGTGGTGAGTGACTGTCAGATCTTAATACTGCTTCAGTGCTGTTATTCGTTTGAAAATAACGCTGGGCTGTTTGTTGGATCTGTTCTGGTGTAATGCTATTTATCGCATTGGTATAATGGTTGGTGTTTTTCCAACCAATACCCACCGTTTCCAGCAGACCTAACTCCATGGCTTGGCTGAAAATGGAGTCTTTTTCAAATGTTTTTTGCGCTATAATGGTGTTTTTAATCCGCTGTAATTCTTTGGCGTCAACCCGTATCTTTTTTAAATTATCCAATTCAAAGATCAACGCATTTTTAAGATCCTGTATTTGGTGGTTTTTACTTGGAGAACCATAGACAATAAATTGCGTTGGGTATCTTGAGTAGAGGTTGTAATAGGCATCAACACCAGTGGCGACATGAGTACCACGGATTAGGTTTTTAGCAAACCGAGCACCTTCACCCGCATCAAGAATGCTGGCAATGACTTCCAGGGCGTAAGGCTCCCAAGCAGTTACTGCGGTATTCACGCTGGGTACGGAGTAGCCTATGAGCAGCATGGGTAACTGGGCGCTGGTATTTATGGTTACTGATTTTGGTCCCAGAGCAGGTGGTTCTTGTTGTGGCTTGCGTGTGATAACGGTACCTTTACTGATAGTGCCAAAATAGTGTTCTGCTAGAATATGAACTTTTTCCGGATCCACATCACCAACGACAACCAAGGTCGCATTATTAGGCGCATAATAACGGCGGTACCATGTTCTCAGTGCTTCGACATCCATTTGTTGTAGATCACTCATCCAGCCGATAACAGGATGGTTGTAAGGGGCTGTTAGGTGGGCGGTGGCTAAAAACCGTTCAAAGGCGAGGGCTTGTGGATTGTCGTCAGTGCGTAGACGACGTTCTTCTTGTATTACTTTAATTTCTTTAGCAAATTCATTCGCGTCGAGCAGCAAATTATGCATGCGATCGGCTTCTAATTCAAAAGCAGTAGCGAGACGCGATGCGTCTATTTTTTCAAAAAAGGCCGTATAATCGTTATTAGTAAAGGCATTTTCTTGCCCACCCTGAGCTGCAATCATTTTAGAAAAAACACCTAAGGGGTATTTCATGGTACCCTTAAACATCATGTGCTCAATGGCGTGAGAGATACCGGTAATGCCACCCGGCTCATCGGCGGAACCTATATTGTACCAAATCATGGATACGGCTACGGGCGCACGGTGATCTTCCTTAACCAATATTTTTAAGCCATTTTTTAAGACAAACTCTTGCACTTGGCTGAAGGTCTGGCAAGATAGCAGCATGCATAGGGTGATGAGAATTTTGCGCATAACTTTAACCTCTAAAGCGAAAAAGATGTTTATTTTTTGTATTATACCTTCTACGGGCGATATAGTACAATATATTATCAGGCCACGATCCTTAGGAACGTGACCGGAATAACTTCCTGTCACGTTCCTTAAGGATCTTATGCCCACAAATGGCCTCTGTGCTAACAATTTTTGGACAAAACTGCATGAAGGGTTTTTTTATGCAGCTTTGTCCAAAGTCCAGGATACTAAATGATTAAATGGTTGAAAAGAAACAAAGACAAACCCGTGCCTGATGTGAATCAAAGCAACACTATTGACAATCCTATTGAGCCTGTAGAACTTGTATTAGAACAAGACCTACAAAAGATAAGTGTTTTTGAGCGTATTAAGCGCGGCTTAAGTAAAACCCGGCATCAATTGGGTGACAGCATAGGCCGTTTGTTGTTAGGTAAAAAGGAAATCAGTCAGGACTTATTTGATGATTTGGAAACTTTGCTGATCAGCGCTGATTTGGGTATAGATACTACGCAGGCAGTCATCAAGCAATTAACTGGTGCATTAGAAAGAAAGCATTTATCTGATGGTATTACCGTTTATGAGGCCTTGAAATCACAGTTACAGAGTATTTTACTCCCAGTGTGCCAGCCCTTATCATTAGACACTAATGATGGCTCACCCTTTGTCATTTTGATGGTTGGTGTTAATGGTGCTGGTAAAACAACCACCATAGGCAAGTTGGCCAAGCAATTCCAAGCTCAAGGAAAAAAAGTGATGTTGGCAGCTGGCGACACCTTTAGAGCAGCGGCTGTAGAGCAGTTGCATGCATGGGGGGAGCGCGCAGGGATCCCTGTGATTGCTCAGCATACTGGTGCTGACAGTGCTTCAGTCATTTTTGATGCGCTGCAAGCAGCCAAGGCGCGTAACATGGATGTGTTAATTGCTGATACAGCAGGGCGCTTGCACACACAAAGTAATTTAATGGAAGAGTTAAAAAAGGTAAAGCGGGTATTGCAGAAATTGAACCCTAATGCGCCTCATGAAATCATGTTGGTTCTGGATGCTGGTATTGGCCAAAATGCCTTAGTGCAAGCACGGCAATTTCATGAGGCAGTACAGTTAACTGGGATTACAATGACCAAGCTTGATGGCACTGCCAAAGGTGGTATATTGTTCGCCTTGGCTAATGATTTAGAGATACCCTTTCGTTATTTAGGGGTTGGCGAGGGTATAGACGATTTACGACCCTTTGATGCGACGCAATTTGTCGGTGCAATATTTAATGATGATCCTATTTGACCAGGTTAGTAAACGTTATCCCGGTGGTTTTGAAGCATTAAGCCAGGTGAATTTTTCTTTAGAAAAAGGTGAAATGGCCTTTCTTACGGGCCCTTCTGGCGCTGGCAAGAGTACTTTGCTTAAGTTAATTGCGCTATTGGAGCGGCCGACCTCGGGTCAGTTAACAGTGAATGGTTTGCATTTAAATCAACTCAAAAAAAATGCTGTTGCTGCCCACAGAAGCCAATTAGGCATTACTTTTCAATCGCCTCGATTACTAAATGATCGCAGTGTTTTTGATAATGTTGCCTTGCCTTTGCAAATACAAGGGGTTTTATATCCTGTGCTTGCAAAAAGGGTGCGTGCCGCTTTAGATATGGTGGGTTTACTGTGTAAAGAAAATAGTTTACCGCTGCATTTGTCGGGTGGAGAGCAACAACGAGTTGGTCTTGCTCGGTCTGTGGTGCATAAACCCGCACTGTTGTTGGCAGATGAGCCTACAGGTAATTTGGATCCCAAGCTTTCCACAGAGATCATGTCTATTTTTGATACGTTTAATCAAGTTGGCGTTAGTGTGCTTATTGCAACCCATGATTTGGCATTGATTGCCAGTATGAGGCACCGTATAGTCATGCTTAAAGGGGGGGTATTGTGTTGAGAGCCCTAATTACCCATCATCTGCAAGCGCTGGTTCACAGTTTTAATTTATTGTGTCGCAAGCCTGTAGCAACGGTGATGACCGTGTTGGTTATTGCCAGTGCTTTAGCTTTACCGGCGCTTTTTTTAGTGCTTACGGCCAATCTTGGTCAATTAACTACAGCTTGGAAGAGTAATGGACATGTTTCGTTGTATTTGAAACAAGCGACAACTGAAGCAGCTCAAAAGTCAGTGCTACAACAGGTGCGTGCTACCCAAGGTGTTGCTCAAGCAACATTAAAATCCTCTGTGGATGGTTTGGCTGAGCTTGTACAACAAGAGGGCATGCATGACATTATGCGTTATCTGCCTGATAATCCATTGCCTGCTGTTATTGAGGTAGTGCCTGCTTTGATAATAGATTCACCCGTAAAGTTGGACTTATTATCCAGACAATTGCAAGTTTTGCCTCAAGTGGATCAGGTTAAATTGGATATGGAATGGGTTACTCGTTTGTATGCTATTTTAGGGTTTATGAGCAGAGTGGCTGGGGCCTTGATGCTCTTATTGGCGGTGGCGGTTTTTTTAATTATAGGTACTGTATTGCGTTTAACGGTTCATGAGCGACTGGAAGAAATTCAGGTTTTAAAACTCATTGGTGCCAGCGATGCGTTTATTTTGCGTCCGTTTTTATATACGGGGATTGGGTATGGTATTGCCGGAGCTGTCCTTGCTGTCGTGATGGTGACTCTTTTTATACTCAGCCTGGGTGTTGCTGCTAACCAATTGGCAGATGCTTATCAAATGAACTATCAGCTCTTATGCTTATCAACAAGACAAATCTTGCTACTTATCTCATTTGCAATTATACTAGGCTGGTTGGGCGCCAGGTTGTCAGTAACAAGACAATTGGCGGCTATAGAATTATAGTGTTTTTTGGAGAAAATCGTATGAATCAGCAGTTGCAACTTGTTGCAATGAGTTTAACTGCAGGTAGCCTTGATTCCTATATTCATCGGGTAAATCAAATCCCGATGTTAACTTTAGAAGAAGAGGTAGCCTGTGCGGAACGTTTTCATTCTGAAGGTGATATAGAAGCTGCACGACGTTTGGTTCTTGCCCATTTGCGTTATGTTGTGCGTGTGGCCCGAGGTTACTTGGGTTATGGTTTGCCTTTGAATGATTTAATTCAGGAAGGCAACCTGGGTTTGATGAAGGCAGTAAAACGCTTTGATCCCAAAATGGGTGTGCGTCTGGTCTCTTTTGCTGTCCATTGGATTAAAGCAGAGATTCATGAATTTGTTTTGCGCAATTGGCGTATTGTTAAAATAGCCACCACGAAAGCACAACGTAAATTATTTTTTAATATGCGCCAAATGAAAAATCGTTTGGGCTGGTTCACCAATGAAGAAGTAGAGGCTGTGGCCAAAGATTTAGGTGTGAGCTGTGACGACGTTCGCGTTATGGAACAGCGATTAAATGCCATGGACTCACCCTACGATGCGCCAGATGCTGATGATAATGATGACGCTTATAAAGCCCCTGAGCGTTATTTATTTAATGCCAGTGATGATCCTGCTTTGGTGTTAGAGCGAGAGGATACTGGCTCACAAGGACGAGAGCGGCTGATGCTGGCTTTAGAACAATTAGATGAGCGCAGTCAGGACATCTTACAGCAGCGTTGGTTGGCTGAAAAAAAACTGACGTTACATGATTTGGCAGAAAAATACGGCGTTTCCGCAGAGCGGGTGAGACAGCTGGAAAAGAATGCCATGAAAAAATTGCGCCAGTATATAGAAAATTAACGCAGGTGCGATTATACTGCGCAGAATGATTATAACCTAAGGTGCTTTTGTATGAAAAAATGGCTGTTTTTAGTAATAAGTGGCGTTATGGTAATGAGTGCACATGCCAATCAAACTTGGTGTGACTATAAAGATTTTTTTCGATTAAGTGATAATACCCATCCAGGAATATATATCGTTAGTGGTTTTGGTGAGTATGATCTCTATCTGCAGATAGTGGGGCCACGAAGCTTTCTTCTTCGAGATACTGGACAATGTCGCAGTGGTTATGCACATATAACGGTTGCCTATGATGCAGCGAATTGGTGCGTACTGGATATTAAAGACGGTCCGCTTATGAACCATCCGGTCGTTAATTCCTCTTGTAATGGACTGCGTTATTTAGATACTACTTATGATGGTGTTGGCAGTTATTCCTACAATATCAATATTGGTTAGGATCGGATCCTTGGCTTAAGCTGCATGCAGCTTAGGGCCCGTCGTTCATGTTACTATCATCTGTAAGTAGC
>JBIODT010000068.1:0-10840 GCA_044445305.1 Legionellales bacterium
ATTATAATAGCGTGCGTGGCCACAAACTGCGCGTCCCCCCACCTTTCTGAAGTCTACGCGCTAGCACCGCAGTTTGTGATATAGCTAATGAGTTGTCCGGTTTTATGATATACCTTTCATGGATGGGTTTTCAGGTTTTATGCGATTGATTTTATTATCTTAAAAGTACCGTTATTTATGATAAGGGTGGTTGTTAATAATTGACCATGCTCTATACAAAGTTTCTAGTAGGATAATTCGTACAAGTGGGTGGGGTAAGGTTAATTTTGATAAAGACCAGCGTTCGTCACAAAGGTTGATTATTTCTTGAGACAGCCCCTCAGGACCACCTATTAAAAAACAAAAATGACTGGATACTTGTTGTAATTGGGTTATTTTAACTGCTAAGTCTTCGCTGCTGAACGATTTGCCTTCAATGTCTAAGGCGATGATACGGGAATTATTGGGTAGGGCTTCTTTGATTAATGCGGTTTCTTTGTCTAAAATACGAGTCAGATCGGAGGATTTGCTGCGGCGAATTAATGGGATTTCAGTTATTTTTAACTGGATCCCATCATTAAATCGCTTGGCATAGTCATCGCTTCCACGCGCCACCCAGTCAGGCATTTTATTGCCTAGTGCAATGACTGTTATTTTTAGCATGAGCTGTTAGCGCGATCTTCCCATAAGCCTTCTAGATTGTAAAACTGTCGGCTTTCTGGTTGCATCACGTGTAATATAAAGTCGCCAAAATCGACAAGAGCCCAGTCGCCAGTCTCTAATCCAGTACAACTTATGGAAGGCATTCCAAGGAGCTTCATGTCTTCCATTACTTTATGGGCAATGGCTTTGACATGACGAGAGGCACGTCCAGAGACAATAACCATGTAATCCGTAATGGTTGTTTGTTTACGAACATCAATAACTGTAATGTCTGTGGCTTGAATGTCTTCAAGGGCTTTTATTAATTTAGGTAGCATTGGGTGTTGATCAGGCATAGGTAGGTAATCTTCTATCAAAAAGCATGGAATAATAACAGCATTTGGTTTATATAAAAAGAGTTATTCATTCGAAGTTGGATTTTGGAGAAAGATGCATGGCGTTTTTCATGCGGTTCTTAATTTGCAATTAGAGCTAGAAGGTCTAAAATTAAAACATATTCCAAGTGCGATTGTTTTATAAGGAGGCCTGACAATTATGATAAACATTCGAAAATCACAGGAGCGTGGAACCAGTCGTTCTGATTGGCTGACCAGTTACCATAGCTTTTCCTTTGCTGATTATTATGATCCCTTATTCATGGGCTTTGGTCATTTGCGCGTTATTAATGAGGACACCATTATGCCTGGTGGGGGTTTTGGCAAACACCCACATAGAGACATGGAAATCATTACTTATGTCATTGATGGGGCTTTAGAGCATAAGGACAGTTTAGGAACAGGCTCAATTATTAGACCAGGAGAAATTCAGCGGATGTCAGCAGGGAAGGGGGTTGCGCACAGCGAGTTTAACCATTCTGGTAACGAGAAGTTGCATTTGCTGCAAATATGGATTGTTCCAGAAACAACCCAATTGGAGCCAAGTTATGAACAAAAAGTTATTGCTAAAACAAACAATCAGCTCATATTAATCGCTTCAGGCAACCCAACATCAGCAGCAGTTCGTATTCATCAAGATGTTTCGTTATCAGTGGGTTACTTCACCAAGGGCAATTCTTTATCGCATCATTTACCACAGGGTCGTTGTGCTTGGTTTCAATTAATTAAGGGTAAAATTACAATGAATCACCATCAATTGCTGCCTGGAGACGGTGCTGCCATTTATAACGAAAGCAACATCGAGATGGTATGCACAGCCGATGCTGAGTTTTTATTTTTTGATTTATTGGAATTATAGGGGCTTTAAATACGCCGCCAGCTTCTTTTGACTGGCGGCATCCATGTTTAATATCAGCTTGGTTCGACGCTTTAACACGTCTTCACTGTCAATAGCCCATTCTTCTTGCACGAGGTAATCCACTTCTACTTGATAGAGTGATGCGCCAAATTGCTCCCCCATCGATTCAAAACTGTTGCATTTTGAAAGAAAATGCTCCATGCAACTGCCGTAGTTGAATAAATAGCGCTCCAGTAGATCCTTGCCCAGCCACTGGTATTTGTTTTTTGCATATGCCACATAATGATCAAAATCCATACTGCCAAATGTTGCTCCAGGTAAAGGGCTCTGCTTGGTTTTACAGGGTCCTATTTTGGGAAAAAAGGGGCTTAGTTGGTTAATGATTTCTTCAGACAATTGACGGTAGGTTGTTATCTTGCCACCATAGATTGTAACAATGGGGGCTAAGGTCGTACTCAATTGGAAGCTGTAATCACGACTTAATGTTTTTACCTCCAAACCGTCAGTGGCTAATAATGGTCTGATACCGCTCCAAGAGTCGATAATGTCTTTAGGGTCTAATTTCTTTTTAAAATAAGCGTTCACCAGGCTTATTAAATAAGTAATTTCATCCTCACTGATCTGTACTTCTTCTAATGGGCCGTTAAAGGGTACATCAGTAGTCCCTATCATGCTGTCACCATAATAAGGAATTACAAAAACCACGCGTTTATCAGCGTGTTGTAGTAAATAGGCATGTTGTCCTTCATAAAGTTTAGGTACAACAATGTGGCTGCCTTTAACCAGGGTCATTTTTTGAGGGTTAGGAATTTGGGTCATTTTTGCTATAAATTCAACCCAGGGGCCGGCTGCATTGATGAGCGTTTTAGCCATCAGTTTGTATTGAGCACCCGTTTTGGGTTGAATGGTCAGTTGCCACTGGTTGTCTATTACTTCTGTTTTGACAACGGTTGATTGAGGTCTGATACTGGCGCCGTTATTTTTTGCTTGTAGTGCATTAATAATGGTTAGTCGTGCATCATCTGTTGATGCATCATAAAATAGAAACCCTTGGGTAAGCTCTTTTATTAAGGGTGTGAAATATTGATTGTTATCATCTCTATGAATGGATTGGCATTTGGGTAACTGATTTTTACGTGTTAGGTTGTCATAAAAAAACAGACCCAATCTTAACAGCCAGGCTGGGCGCATGTGCTTTTGATGAGGTAAAACAAAGGGCTGGGGATGTACTAAATGGGGTGCTACAGTTAATAAGGTTTGTCTTTCCTTCAATGCTTTTTTTACCAGGCTGAATTCATACCGCTCTAGATACCTCAAGCCACCATGAATTAATTTGGTGCTGCTTGATGACGTATGCGCGGCCAAGTCGTCTTTTTCGAGGAGTACCACTGAAAGTCCTCTTAAAGCCGCATCAGCAGCGCAACCACAGCCATTGATACCACCGCCAATAATTGCAACATCAAAAATAGTGTCCATTATTTGAGCCCCTTAAGTCCAAGTTCTGCAGCAAAAGCCAATCCAAGTTGGGTAAAATGAGTCATATGCTCCAAATTAATAGTATCTAACTTGTCCTCCGCAGTATGAATGTATGGATTGTCATCATCCAAAGTGGTCGCTGATGGATAACAGGTTCTAAAGCCAGCAATTGACCAATTGGCGTGATCGCTACATGCATAACCACAATGAGTATAAGCCACAGGAACTTTGACATAAGCGGTTAACAGTTTGGCAGTGAAGTCCGTTAACTCGGTGTCCACATAATCATCCGTTAGCCAAATGGTTTGGTCTTTTGGATTTGCGCGAAAACCAGCTTGATCTAGCTGCATGACTGCTGTTACTGGAATTTTTTTATTTAAGAAAGATTGAACAACATAAGCAGAACCGACTAAACCGTTCTCTTCTGCTGCATAAGCAACAATATAAACTGGACTCTCAAATTCAAAATCTGCTGCTAACAGTACTCTGGCAATTTCCAGAACAACTGCAATGCCACTGGCATCATCATCCGCCCCGGGCATGTTGCCACCAAGGGTATCAATATGTGCACCAATAACAACCGCATCCTTGGATTTTCCTTTGCCTATTAATGTCACAACTGACGGCTGTTTGTATTTGGCTCCGGTGTTAACAAAATAACTACTAACGTCACTTCGTCCATATTCATGAGCCAAAGTATCAAATTGTTGCTTAAACCAATGGGCAGCAATAACACCTCGGACCGTTTTGGCCGATCTGTTTATATAGCTGGTTAAGTGTTGGCTTGTTTGCCAAATTTTATTGGGATCAATCAGCTGGTACAGCTGCTTGACTTGTGCTTTATGCTTTATTGAAAACAAACGAACGGGTGCTGATTTTGTTTGCGTTAATGTTGACAACAAGTGCTGTGAATCAAGCTTCTTATAAGAGTGGCTGTGATCATAGGCATCTAAATTTAAAAAGCCACCGCAATTTGGTTTGTTGCTATGTAATGTTTGCATGACCACATCATCCATAACCGTTTCAATCAAACTGAATTTATCGGACTGGCCAAGTAAATGGGCTTTAGCATTTAACTGGTAAGCCATACTATTTGAAACAATCAATCGCTCTTTAACAGATGGCGATTGTGACATGCTGTTGTTACTCCAGCAGTTGCATAAAACCACCAATAAAAATCCATATTTAACTGACATCATGAGTCTCACCTACAACTGCCAACCACCACCAAGCGCTTTAATTAATTGCACACAGCTTAGTTGTTGGCGGGTTTTAATGTCTATCAATGCCAGCTCGGATTGGAGTGCTTGATTTTCTGTCACTACCACATCCAAAAAGGTGGCAATACCGCCTTTATAGCGTTGGTTTTCTTGAAACCAAGCATCCTTTGCAGCTACTGTGGATGCTGCTTGTGAGTGGTGTTCTTGTTTTAATCTGTGTATTGCAACCAAAGCATCTTCTACTTCTTGAAAAGCAGTCAGTACTGTTTGTCGGTATTGGCTTACTGTTTCAAAATAACTGGCTTTTGCATATTTTAATTGTGCTTGTAATTTATACCCATCAAAAATAACAACTGACAGTTCTGGTTGGATCAGTGTCATGGCTGTGGACGGACCAAGTGACCAAAACAAACTGGGTGCTGAGAACAGGTTGCTGAGCTTGTCGCTTTGATAGCCAATCAGACTTATCAAGTTAAACTCGGGAAAAAAAGCAGCTATGGCCACGCCTATACTGGCATTGGCTGCCTGAACACGCCGTTCGGCTGCAGCAATATCAGGTCTATGCGCTAATAGCGATGAAGGCAAATCGGGTGCAATGACGACCGGTTTTTGTCTGATTTTTTTAGATGCTAGCGTGAAATTTGCTGGCGCTTGTCCAATTAAAACCGCAATTGCATGTTCTAACTGCGCTCGTTTTAATTGATTGTCAGCAGCCAATGTTTTGGCATTTTCAACTTGGGTGATGGCTTGGTCAACGTCAGTTATTGGGACGATGCCTCCTTGATGGCGTTGCTGGGTTAAATACAGGGCTTTTTGATAGGCGATAACCGTGGTATCGAGCAGGCGTTGTGACTCATCGAAACCTCTCAGTTGGAAGTAATCATTGGCAAGTTCAGCATGCAGACTTAAATCAACAGCAGCGAGGTCAAACTCGCTTGCTTTGGCAAGATTGTTGCTGGCTATGACGGCATTACGTACGCGCCCCCAGGCATCAACTTCATAGTTAAAGTCAGCGCCTAATAAAAAAGTGTTAAACAACAGTTTAGACGTTCCGCTATTAGCAGCGTTCTTAGCGCTTTGTTGTCTGGCAACAGTACCTACCCCGGTAATGGCTGGATACAGATTAGAGCGTACCTCTTGCGCATAGGCCAGCGCTTTTTGGTATTGAGCCAAAGCAATTTTTAAATTTTGGTTGTGGCTTGTAACTTGATTTTCTAAGGCATTTAAAGTGTTATCATGAAACAAGGTCCACCACGGCAGATTGGATTGAGTAAAAGCAGCAGGCGCTTGTAATTTAATCCACTGGCCTGTTTCTTTATAGTGCGCGGGGATGGACATCATCGGTTGTTTGTATTTCGGTGCAAAAGAACAAGCGCTTAAGCTTAGTGCAATAATGACACCATACGAAACAAGGGAAATGCCAGCCATTACCCGTAAAGGTTTGGGGTGAACTGCGCATGGTATTTTTATAGCTGCTGGCTTCATTGAGTATCCTTACACTGTCAGTCGCACATGTTGTCCATTGTAGATTGAGTCAGTGGGGTTAATAATAACCTGTTCTCCTGGCTTAATTCCTGAACCAATTTCTACTTGACTGCCAAAATCAAGAGCAATGGTTATTGATTTAAGTACCACGTCATTGTTTTTATTCAGTGTTGCAACCTGTAACCCTTGCGCGCGAAATAACAAGGTATTGACAGGTAAATAAACAGCATGGGGTAGTGACGGCATGTTGATGGTGACTTGAGTGTATCCACCCGGTAACAATTGCTCTTTTTCATTGTTCACAACAAATTGTGCTAAAAGCGTTCTTGTTTTTGGATCAATGGCATGAGCCGTTTGTAATAATTTACCTTGAAACACCAAGCCTGGGTATTCTGAAAACATGAGGCTGACTTGCATGTTTGCTTGCATTCTAGAAGAGTAAGTCTGTGGTATTTTAACGTAAAGACGTAAGGGGTTGTGTTGAACCATACGAAACAAAGGGCGAGCGCTTGTACTGCTGCTGCCTGCATTAATCAGTGCGCCGATATCAGTTTGCCGGTCTGAAATGGTGCCTGAGAAGGGGGCGGTAATTCGTTCAAAACCAACTAAGTCATGCAATCGATCGCGATTTGCCTGTGTCGCAAGTACCGTTGCTGCAAGAGCTCTTGCGGCATCCACTTTTTCATCTGTTTCTTGTTTGGATACTGAGTCGGTTTTCAGTAAGTGTATCCAGCGTTGGGCTGTTACTTGCGCCAATTGGTTGTTGGCTATGGCGACTTTTAAATCTGCTTCAGCTTGACGCAGTTGGGCATCCAATTCAGGCGCCTCAATCACTGCGAGTAAATCACCTTTCTTTACTTTGTCGCCAATATCGACAAGCCATTGTTTCAGATAACCGTCGACTCGTGCATAGACAGGCGCGCCATGCCAAGGCTTTATGGTGCCAGGTAGCATAACCTGTTCTTGTACAGGTACCGCACTCGCTTTAACCGTCGCAACCACAGGTACAGCTGCGGCATCGGTTTGGTAGCGGAGGACAATGGCCGTCCAGATACGGCTTGCAGCAAGGATGATAAAAACAAGCACTATGATAACAATAAGATGCTTTGGTTTTTTTTGTGCGCGTATTTTTTTAAGCATGGTGTTCATGTTGGACTCGCCTGCGGTTGTGGATAGTGTAAAAAACAACGGGAACAAAGAATAAGGTAGCAATCGTTGCAAAGGTTAGGCCACCAATGACAGCACGTCCTAAGGGCGCATTTTGCTCCCCGCCCTCACCAAGACCCAGTGCCATTGGACACATGCCAATTATCATGGCAAGCGCTGTCATTAGTACTGGGCGTAATCGCGTGAAGCCTGCCTCCAATGCGGAAACGAGAGGGGAGTTGCCCGCGTGCATGTGGCTGCGGGCAAAACTAATAACCAAGATGCTGTTTGCGGTTGCAACACCCATGCATAAAATTGCGCCAGTTAATGCCGGTACACTTAGTGTGGTATGAGTAACAAACAGCATGACGGCAATACCGGCCAGTGCTGCAGGTAGGGCTGTAATAATAATAAAAGGATCGGTCCAGGATTGAAAGTTAACGACTATAAGCAGATAGATTAATAAAATAGAGAAGACAATGCCCAAGTATAAGCCGGTAAAAGCTTCGTGTTGCGTTGCTATTTGACCTTTAATTAACACCTGACTGCCTTTAGGGACCTCTTTTTTTGTGGCTTTAATGAGCGCGTTGATGTCATTGGTCACACTACCAAGATCCCGGTCTTGGATTCCGGCAAAAATATCAATTACGGGTTGTACATTGTAATGTGAAACAACCACAGGAACCCATTTTCTCTGAATGTCAGCAACAGCACCTAAAATTTGTGGGGGGCTTGTGAGCTGGAGGTTGGTTATTGGTATATTGAGCAGTGTCTGCAGCGAGTCCATGGCATATTGTGGGACTTGAGTCACTATGGGGTAGGAAACACCATTGTTAGGATCAACCCAAAAATTAGGTGTGGTTTGAAAACTACCTGATAATGAAATCAATAAATTGGCTGCAACATCTGCTTGTGTAAAGCCTAATTCTTTTGCCCGACTACGAGAGACATCAACATACAACTCCGGGTAATTATTGGCTTGTCTTGTTCGCGCATCTACAATGCCAGGAATTCGTGAAATTTTACTCAGTAATTTGATTGCATATTGTTCGTTTTCTTCAGTCTTGAGACCTATAACTTGCACATTAATGGCTGACGGAAGACCAAAATTAAGAATTTGGTTAACAATATCGGCAGGAAGAAAAGCAAAAATAACCCCTGGGAATTTATTGACCAACCGCTCTCGCAACAGGCGAATGTAATCAGCACTGGGGCGGTGTGTTTGATTCAATGAAATTAAAATATCGGCATCTTCAGGGCCTACTGTAGCTGAGTTACTGTAGGATAAATTAATTCCGCTTGTGGGTAGGCCTATATTGTCAATGATGCTTTCTAATTCATTGGCCGGAATAACCTGCCGAATAACACCATCAATTTGATCTGCCAGACGCGCTGTTTCTTCGATGCGCATTCCAGTGGGGCCACGAAAGTGTAATTTAATTTGTCCTGCATCAACATTGGGGAAAAAATTAGAACCAAGCCATGGCCACAGCAGAATCAAAATCACGCAAATCAACCCGATAAAGCCGCAAATAAAGGTTGTGGCATTTGCTAATATTTTTTCTAAAATGCTTCTATAACGCTCTCTTAAACTCTCAAATTTCAGTTCAAACTGACTGTGAAAATGGGCAAATCGACTGGGTGGTTGGTCTGTTAACCGAGCTTCGTTTTTTTGATGTTTGCGCAGCAAGTATTGGGCCAAAGTGGGGACCAGTGTCCGTGACAGAAAATAAGATGACAGCATGGCAAAAATAACCGCTTCAGCCATAGGGACGAACAGGTATTGTGCAACCCCACCCAAATAAAACATGGGTATAAAAACAATACAAATACACAAGGTGGAAACCAGTGCGGGTATGGCAATCTGATGTGCACCGTCCATAATGGCTTGTTGTACTTCCTTGCCTTGTTCTAAATTCCAATTAATGTTTTCAATAGTCACTGTGGCATCATCTACTAAAATACCAACGGACAATGCGAGCCCGCCTAAGGTCATAATATTAATGGTTTCGCCTAAGAATGATAAAATTGCCAGGGAGGCCAGAATGGAGAGTGGTATAGAGACGGTTATTATAAAGGTACTTTGCCAATTCCCAAGAAATAATAAAATCATAAGCCCCGTCAGCGCTGCAGCAATGATGGCTTCAAGGACGACCCCTTTTATGGCTGCAGTTACAAAGACCGATTGATCACCAAAGACACCCAAACGTAATGCAGGCGGCAAACTGTCTTTGATCACTGGAAGCAACTCTTTGACTCGATTAATAATATTAAGGGTGGAGGCATCGCCTGTTTTTTGTATGGACATCATTACTGCTCGCGTTCCATTCACCCGTACCACATTGGTTTGTGGCGCAAAACCATCACGAACGTGAGCGACGTCCTTAACGTAAACGATGTGGTTGGGGCTTGAGGTAACGGGTAATTGGTTAAGATCTTTGATGGGGGAAGGGCTGTTATTGAGTTTAACGATGTATTCATAACTGCCAATTTTTTGTGTTCCAGCAGGAATAATTAAACTTTGTTGGTTCAATGCTGTATTAATATTTTGGGCAGAGACCCTATAGGTTTGCATGGCTGGAACATTGAGATCAACTGCTATTTGACGAATTTTACCGCCATAAGGGGAAGGGAGTGCAGCCCCTTGTATGGTGGCCAACTGGGTGCGTATAAAATTATTGCCCAAGTCATTTAGTGTTTGTTCTGGAAGGGTTTTACTTGACAAGACCAACTGCATCACAGGCACAGTAGACGCACTATAACTGAGTATGAGCGGTGGTGTCGTTCCTGGAGGAAGTACTTTGAGCATGGTTTGAGCAATGGCGGTCACTTCGGCAATGGCGATGGCAATATTCGTGTTGGGTTGAAAAAACAATTTGGTAACACTGACGCCAATTAAAGACTCAGACTCAATGTGTTCAATGTCATTGACGGTTGTGGTTACCGCACGTTCAAAATTGCTGGTGATGCGATTGGCCATTTCATCAGGTGGCAATCCTGTATAAGTCCATATCACGCTCACGATGGGAATTTTGATATCAGGGAAAATATCAGTTGGTGTGCGTAAAATGGACATCACCCCAAGAATAAGCAACAGCATTGCAAAAACGATAAAGGTATAGGGACGAGAGAGTGCGATTTTAACAAGCCACATAATTTCCATGCGAAAGAAAAAAACCTATTACCATCATAGGCGAAAACAAGGGGACTTTAATACTCTTTCTTATTGATTTTTTTAAATTTTTTTGAAGTAATTGTCTGTGGGTTCTAGTTGAAAATAAATAACGCAACACTTACTAATAAAATTATAAAAATCACCGATTTTGTATGCTTAAAATTATGAGAAGGGTTTTTCATAATAGGCATCCTCATTCAATTAGTCTCTTTTAACTGTAGACCATTTTAAGGAGTAAAATCAGCGATGCTTAAAAACTATCAAGCCCTATTTTTCGGCCAAAGGGCGCACAGTTGTGGCGACTTGTCAAAAATTTCTATGCCACCGCAGGGCAACCGCATTTAAATTTACACAAATGTTAATCAGGTAGCACAATCTACTCCCATGTCGGGTGAGGGGGTTGGGCGGGGGGTGGGGGGGGGGGGTGTGGGTCGATTTTTTTGTTTTTGTATATATCGGTGGG
>JBIODT010000069.1:0-10632 GCA_044445305.1 Legionellales bacterium
ATGCAGCGCAGCGTAATCAAGGTTTTAACCATTTAAATGGAGCATGGAAACCTTGATTACGCTGCGCTGCATCAAGGCTACGCGCTTCACCTAAAAATCAAACTGACACTTTAGTGACTACATTGTCGTTTATTTTTGCATGCATGCAGTGACTCTGTGCAGTTTCAGTCCAGCGCTTTTTTCTAGGAGAAACATATGTGCGGTATTGTTGGCATCTTCAGTCACGAACCTGTTGCGGCAGAGCTTTATGACAGCTTGATTCATTTGCAGCACCGAGGGCAGGATGCCTGTGGTATTTTGACTTGTGATGACCGATTTTATCCCAAACAAGGATTTGGATTGGTCCGTGAGGCCATTGGTGTTGAAGATCTTGTGCGTATGAAGGGTAATATGGGTATTGGTCATACGCGCTACCCAACAGCAGGTGGTTATGGTGAGGCGGATATTCAACCCCTATGGGTAGGCAGCCCACGCGGTATCGCCTTGGCTCACAATGGCAACTTAGTCAACTACCCTGAATTAGTAGAAGATCTTTGTGGCAAACAACACCGACATTTAAATTCCAGTCTGGATTCCGAAGCACTGTTATTGCTTTTGGCAGATAATTTAGCTAAGGGATCTTATTCGGATACTGACGAAGATCAATTTTTTAACTTGCTGTGTGATGCAGTCAAAGCAATTTATGAACGTGTTGAAGGTGCCTACTCGGTTGTTAGTGTCATCATAGGCAAAGGGTTGGTCGCATTTAGAGATCCTCACGGTATTCGTCCTTTGGTGTGGGGTGAAAGACTGCGTGCAGATGGGACCAAGGATTACATTTTTGCCTCAGAGACCAGTGCTTTTTATGCTTTGGGTTTCGAGCCTAAGGGGGATTTACAAGCAGGGGAGGTCGCTTATGTCTCAAATAAGGGCCATTTGGTGCGCAGGGTGCTTGCGGTTAGAGAATTCACCCCTTGTATGTTTGAATATGTTTATTTTGCCAGACCTGATGCAACACTGGATGACGTTAGCGTCTACCGATCGCGCTTGCGCATGGGGCAGAATCTTGCCAAACGCTGGAAAGAAAAATACCCTGATGTGTTGCCCGATGTGGTAATTCCCGCCCCATCTACAGCAAATACGGCTGCCTTGGCCTTTGCCAGTGAATTAGGCGTTCGTTATTCCGAGGGCTTGTATAAAAATCCTTTTATTGGCCGTACGTTTATTATGCCCAATCAAGAAACCCGGTCACGACAAGTGCGTTATAAATTGACACCACAAAAAACAGAAATCAATCAGAAAAAAGTCCTCATCGTCGACGACAGTATCGTTCGTGGCACAACCTCTTGTGAAATAGTAAAAATGGTTCGTGAATTTGGTGCCAAAGAAATTTATTTTGCCTCCACTTGTCCGCCAATTAAAAACCCATGTTTCTACGGGATTGACATACCATCACGCCAACATTTAATTGCCGCACACATGAGTGAAGACCAAATACGTGACTATTTAGGTGTTGACAAATTACTGTACCAAACCCAGGAAGATTTAGTTGAGGCTGTTGCTCGTAAAGGAAAATACCACATTAGTAAACCTTGTATGGCCTGTATGGATGGCATTTATGTCTGTGGTAACATTACAGAAAAGAAAATTAATGCTTTAGAGCAACAAAGAATGAGTGAACACAAATAATGATGAATATTCTTCTTGTAGGTTCTGGTGCACGTGAACACGCAATTGCTAATGCCTTGAGTCATTCAACGCATCAGCCATCAATCTATTGTTGTGGCACCTCTCATAATCCAGGTATCAATGCACTGACTGATGGTTACTGGGTTGGGGACATCACTCAGGTTGCAAAAATAACCGAGTTGGCTCAGCAATGGCATATTCAATTAGCCATTATTGGACCTGAGGCACCCTTAGAGCAAGGCTTGGCCGATGCTTTATGGGACTGTGGCATCGCTGTTATAGGTCCCAAAAGAGAGTTAGCAAAAATTGAGTCGAGCAAGTGTTTTGCACGTGATTTAATGAAAAAACATGCAATTCCTGGCTTGCCTAAATACAAAACAGCGAGCAGTTTAGAGGGTATTGCTGAATTTTTAGAAGAATTAGGTGAAAACAATTATGTAGTCAAGGCCAATGGATTGATGGCTGGAAAAGGCGTCAAAGTAGCTGGCGATCACCTTCATTCCTTCGACGATGCTCTAGAGTATTGCCGTGACATTTTTGCTCAAAACCAAACAGCAGTTATAGAGGAAAAATTACTAGGCCAAGAATTTTCATTCATGTGTTTTTCCGATGGAACGACTCTCGCACCCATGCCCATAGTGCAAGACAACAAACGTGCTTATGAAGGTGATAAAGGTCCAAATACGGGTGGCATGGGGAGCTTTTCTGCAGCCAATCACAGTTTGCCTTTTTTAACTGAAGCAGATGTGGCGCAGGCTTTTCACATAAATCAATTAATTATTAACGCGTTACTTGCTGAAACAAAAGACAAATACATAGGGATACTCTATGGTGGTTTTATGGTTACCGCAAAGGGCGTTTATGTCATTGAGTTTAATGCGCGTTTTGGTGATCCTGAAGCACTTAATGTTCTGAGTATCCTTGCGTCTGATTTTGTTGATTTGTGCCTGTCACTCGTAGAGGGAACTTTAGATCCCAAACAGGTTCGCTTTGAGCGCAAAGCAACTGTGTGTAAATATGCAGTACCAGAAGGCTATCCAGACAACCCACTGCGCCACGTTGAAATTGATATCAGTGCAGTACAACATCAATCAAACCTCTATTTGGCAGCAGTCAATGAAGAGGGCGGGACGCTTTATGCCAGTGGTTCACGGACCGCTGCTTATGTAGGTGTTGCTGATACTCTGGCTGAGGCAGAACAAAGTGCGGAGCAGGCAATGAATCAAATAAAAGGCCCCTTATTTCATCGGCGCGATATAGGTACTGAAGGTTTAATCAACCAGCGGATAAAAGCCATGAATCGGTTGCGTTCATTATGATTCGTTTAGGGATCTTAGGATCTACCCGCGGCACCAACATGCTGACACTGATTGAGGCCATACATCAGGGGCTGTTACCTGCGACCATAGAAGTCGTCATTAGCAATAAAGCGCATGCACCCATTCTGGATAGGGCCAAAAACAAAGGCTTACAGGCGCAATACTTAAGTGCAGAAGGTTTAACTCGAGCTGAATTTGATCAGAAAATATCAGCACTTTTGCATCAGCATCAAGTTGATTTAGTGGTTTTAATTGGCTACATGAGAATTCTATCAGCCGAATTTGTGACTCAGTGGCACAACAAAGTAATCAACGTACATCCCTCTTTACTCCCTGCCTTTGCTGGAAAAATGGATGTTGCAGTTCATCAAGCGGTGCTTGACTCTGGCATTAAAGAATCAGGTTGTACTGTGCATTACGTGACACAACAAGTTGATGCTGGCCCCATTGTCGTGCAAAAAAAATGTCCTGTTTTAATAGATGATACGGCTGAATCATTAAAAGAGCGGGTACAAAAACTAGAGGGAGTTGCTTTGGTTGAGGCTATTTTGGCTTTGGACCAAATAAATAAGAGCACGAATTATTTGATGTTTTGAGTGCTTGATATCACTTTGATTATGTTGGTACTACCAGTACAACCGTATCACTGATTCTGTCTGGTGACGCTCAGATTGCGTCCAGGTTTAAGCGCTCGTTGCCTTGAAAAATGCTCGAGGCCCAATATGATCTCACCCTCATCCGCCCTGTCGGGCACCTTCTCCCGCCAGCGGGCGAAGGGACTCCGTCAGGAATAATGATAGAACCATTAGACCGACATTTTCCAACCTTTTTCACCTCGTACTAGTAAATTTTCCTTGCGTCAGCAGATTCATCTAAAGCGTGCTAGTATTTAAAATGCATGGATGTTCATATTGAACTTTGGACAAAGTCGTATGCGTTTTTTTGCATGCAGCTTTGTCCAAACTTCAATTTATAATAATCTGAAATAAGGGGCATGAATATGATTCCTGATTTTGACAAAGTTATTAATGGAATAATCAGTGGTAGCATTACCAACATAGATAACATGTTGCGCTCTTTGCGCAATAACATCGCCAGCAAGGCCCAATTAACGGCGTTGCGTTCTCGAATTGCTGTTGCGCTTGCGCCACAACAAAACAGTCAATTGAGTGATGATGCGGGTACTCGAGCGCGGGGTGTTGCTTATTTTTTGCAAGGCATCATGCATCAATATGGATTAGACTGCGCGGTTGATAATGCGGCTGCGATGGTAAGTTTTAAATTGGCCATGGAGCACGGCAACCTTGATGCAATGCTGAGTCTTGGGTCTATTTATTGTGGTGAAGCCGGGGAAAAGCATTTAAATTATACCAAGGCTGCACAGTTGTACCGTTTGCTACTGCCTCATGAAAAAGCGCAGCAAGCATTAATGCAAATTAAAGAAGAGCTGGTTCATCATAAAAAACCACTGAGTAATTTAGGTGCATACTATCATCTTGCTTTGAGTTTGTATGAGGGTTTTCCCAGTCAATTGATTGAACTAAAAAAACTATTCAATTGGGAGCCACTGCCGTTGTCCATATTACTGTTGGAAGATCGTGCTCTTTTTTCAGTACAAAAAGCCACTTATTTAAGCCCCTTGTTGCTTACAAGTGATAATGCAACACTTTCCAGGTTGTCACCGCGTCTGGCTGATATTGGAACCTTGATTTTGGACCAATGTTTCCAAGAGTATTGTTGTTCTGGTAAGCCTAGTGCCTTACGTTTCTTTAAACCTGATGTGCACGAGTGCTCTGACGCTGTTTTGAATCAATTACTGAATATCCCTACAACAACTGTAGATGATTATGCCTGGCTTGACTCGTGGATAAAGACCCGAAGTGTTGCCGACCCACGATTAGCGGGTTTTCTACTAAAAATAAAATCAG
Organism: Legionellales bacterium; assembly: GCA_044445305.1. Classification (GTDB taxonomy): domain Bacteria; phylum Pseudomonadota; class Gammaproteobacteria; order Legionellales; family Legionellaceae; genus Legionella. The sequence goes on from JBIODT010000069.1 coordinate 4,916, forward strand.
ACCAGCTTAATAGGGAGCAGGCATCGGGTGATGTTTCAATGTGCGTTACTTTAAAAGCAGTTTTTCAATACAATCCTCAATTATTGGATGCGGACGAGAAACTGCTTCTCAACACACTTGAAGAGGTCTTAGGTATTGGAGTGACCATGTTACCGCAATCATTGTGCGCTTTGGCCCACGAGCCTTATCCTTTTAATTGAGACTTTTCTAATACTTCTTTTGCTTGGAGCTTGAGATGATCTTGAATGGCTTGTTTGTATTCCGGGTATTTGTTTCCCAGAAAACGAGCAGCAAGTAGTGCGGCATTTATGGCTCCAGGCTTTCCAACGGCAAGGGTGCCAACGGGTATGCCTGCGGGCATTTGCACTATAGACAGCAAGGCATCCAATCCGTTAGTAAACGTTGAAGAGGGCATAGGCACACCAAGAACTGGTAGACAGGTTTTGGCAGCAACCACACCAGGAAGGTGTGCCGCACCGCCTGCTGCCGCAATAAATACTTCAACACCACGTTGTTCTACGGATTGGATGTATTCAAATAAGGCGTCAGGAGTTCTGTGGGCAGAGAGGGCGCGTGCCTCATGAGGGATGTTTAATTTATCCAGCATCATGCTGGTTTCTTCCATTATGGTCCAATCTGATTTTGATCCCATAATAATACTGACAAGAACAGTTGACATGATTCACACCTAATATTTAGAAATAACACCATATTACAGGACTGTTTTCAGTTAGTCTCGTAAATTATTGTGAATAAAAATGCTTCCTAATTTTAAGGCGAATGTTTATGAAAAAAATGTGGGTTCTACTGTTTTTAGTATTATACAGTTTAAGTTTAAGAAGTATTGCGATGAGCCTGCTGTCCATTGAGAGTCCAGCATTTTTATCAAACACGGTAATTCCCAGCCAGTATACTTGCGATGGAGCAAATGATTCACCACCTCTTCTTTGGCAGGATGCTGCATCCAATACGCAATCCTATGTTTTAATTGTTGATGATCCAGATGCCCCAAGTGGTGTTTGGGATCACTGGGTGTTATTAAACATACCTGCAAATACGAGGCAATTGGCTGCGGGTACTCAAATTCCCAACGGTGCTGTAAACGGAAAAAACAGTTGGGGGGCGGTTGGTTATCGTGGTCCTTGTCCACCTAATGGCGCCCATAGGTATTTTTTCAAACTGTATGCCCTGGATACTGTGTTGAATTTAAGCGATGCACCAACAAAAAATGAGGTTGAACAAGCGATGCAGGGTCATGTCATTGCAAACAGTGAATTGATAGGGCTTTATCGTTGATACTGCGTGCAGTATTAGGGCCTGTCGTTAATTCGCTAGAATGAGTGCTAACTCGTTATAGTAGAATTGACGACAGGTCCTAGGCTTTTTTTACTCAGGTTAACACTGAATCGATATTTAAAGTAAACCCTGCAGCCAGAGCATCTTTGTAAAACATTTGTACGGTTTCTAGTGAAAATTGTTGTAACCCTTTATTAAAGGTATTTAATTTTTTTAAAAGATCGTTAGTTAGCGTAATAATATGACAGCCTATCTGATTGGCATGAACGATGTTTAATAGTTCTCTGGGACTTGCCCAAATTAACTCCAGTTGTGGATAAGGACGTAATAATTCCATGGCAGCAGTCATTAGCGGCAGAGGATCTAAACCAGTATCTGCAATACGACCAGCAAATACAGAAACACAAGCCTCTGGGCCATTAGCAAGTGCACTTGTTACATGGTGCACCTGTTCTAAAGTCATAAGTGCCGTTACATTTTGTTTGACACCCGCATCGGCTAGTTCGTGTATTAAACCATAAGAGGGGAAGCCTTTCGTATTCGAAACAGGGATTTTGACATAGACATTGTTTCCCCAGCTGGCAATTTTAAGTGCTTGCTGTTTCATTTCGGCAAAATCATCGGAAAAAACTTCAAAGGAAATTGGCCTGTCGGTGATTGTCTTTAAAATGGCTTTGGCAAAAGCTTCATAATCTTTAATGCCAGCCTTACGCATTAAGGTGGGATTGGTGGTAAATCCTTTAATCAATGGATTGGCATACATCTCTAACATGCCTGCTGTATCGGCGCCATCTGCAAATAACTTTGTTTTTAAATCAGTTAATACGTTCATTTACATCCTTGTTTGCGATTATTAATTATCCATTTAACACGCCATCACAGTCTAGTACAACATTGCACTGATTCCCATTTGGTTTGCGTTTTTTTCAATAGAGGGTGTGACACCATCAAATGCCAAACAACGGCTTGGAAGGCCTCCGCATGGGGGGTGGTCATGTCAGCATTGATGACTGGAATTAACACACAGGCATCCGCTACTTTTGCGGTATAGCCACCGTCGCGAGAGACAATGCCTATGACACGTGCGCCGACTTCTTTGGCATATTGTAAAGCGCAGACAAGGTTGGGGCTGACGTTTTTCTCTAAATTGCCACCACCAACAGAAAAGATCATGACAAGGTCATTGTCACATAAATGACTGACAGCGAGCCACTCAGAAAACACAGTAGCCCAGCCTTCGTCATTAGTGCGGGCGGTGAGTTCAGACACGTTATCGGTAGGTGCATAGGACTCTATGCCCACAATTTTCCTAAAATCATTGACGGCATGCGAGGCGTTGGCGGCACTTCCGCCTACACCTAAAATAAACACGCGACCCCTGGTTTTTTTGACGGACACTAGCAGTTCGACGGCCTTGTCAATTGTTGCTACATCCAATTGATCAATAATTTGTTTTGCTTCCGATAAGTAGTTGCTAGTAAACATGTTCTCCCTTAATGTACTGTGTGAATTCGCTAATGCCAGTGGTAGAACCAATTTCATAAAAACGCTCGGAGACTTCGCAAGCAGCCAATTGTTGTTGTTGCAATAACAGTTGGTAGAGTGCCGCCAGATCATGCGGCTTATTATCAGGGACGGCAGTAAATGCCCTTGTATTAAATACACCCAAGCCATAATCAATATGTTGCATTGCCGCACTGCGATTTAGTTTGTCATAGGTTCTAATAATGCCCTTTTCAAAGGCTACATTGCTGTTATCCCAAGCCCCTTGATTGTGATAAACAGTCATTAGGGCTTGTTGTTGACTGTGCTGATAGGCTTTTTGTATGGATAACAAATCACAAGGAAGGTACGAGTCGCCATACAACACAAAAAAGTGTTCCCCCAACAAAGGCAGTGCTTTTTTCAGTGCACCAGCCGTACCTAAAAGATTAGGCCCATCAAACACATACTGCACATCAAGACCAAATAAGCTGCCATCACCAACTGCTTTAACAATCATGTCACCTAAAAAACCGATGCATAAAACCACGCGCGTTACGCCTTGACGTTTTAATAAGCGTAATTGGTGGCAGATAAAAGGTTCGCCATGAATAGGTAATAAAGCTTTGGGTGTTTTTTCGGTCATGGGACGCAGGCGTGTCGCTAAACCCCCCGATAACAGGGCAACAGGATAAAGTGGCATCATGATTGCGCAATGACCTGGGTGCCATTAAAATCAAATTTAAAGCGGACCTCTGTGATGCCTGCTTGACGCATTACATGGCGTAATTTAATTTTATCCTCTGCGTAAAACATGAGAAAGCCACCACCACCAGCACCCACTGTTTTGCCACCCAGTGCGCCATTATTTAGAGCCAACTTATACCACTCATCAATTTGTGGGTTGCTCATATTGGCGGAACGTTGTTTTTTATAGTCCCAATGCACATTCATTAGCTCAGCAAAAGCATGTAAATTACCAGTTTCTAATGCCTCTTGGCTTTTTAAGCCTAATTCTTTAATAAAATGGAGATTGGCCATCATGTTACTGTCATTCTGTTTGGTCTTATCGTCTTGCTCTTGTAAAATATTTGAAGCTGATCTTGAGTAGCCTGTGAAAAAAAGTAATAAATTGTCTTCTAAATTGTATAAAGTTTCAGTGCCAATATTCAAGGGGCATGCTTCAACCTGGTCATTTGGTAAAAATCTAAGGCAAGTCAATCCACCATAGGCAGCAATGTATTGGTCTTGCTTGCCTATAGGCTCGTTTAACAAATCCAATTCAATATGACAGGCTTGCTCGGCCAATTGCTGCGGATGAAGTAAGCTCTTTTTTAATGTGTGTAAGGCTTTTAATAAAGCGGTAGTAAAGCTGCCAGATGAGCCCAGGCCTGTTCCTGAGGGTATGTCTGCCATACTGGTAATTTCAAGATGAGAGGCCTCAATGCCCACAAATTTTAACGCTTCTCTTATAATTGGATGTTGTACTTCGTCAATTGTTTTTACGCGCTCTAATTTAGAGTACTTGATGATAAGCTCTTCAACAAAAGTTTGATGTAAGGTGATGTACACATATTTGTCAATGGCTGCTGCAATTAAGAAACCGCCATGATGGCGGTAATAAGAAGGTAAATCAGTACCCCCACCACCTAAAGAAATACGTAATGGGCTGCGCGTGATTATCACTCATTATTCTCCGTCTGTTAGGATCGTGTCCGAAATAACGTTCTGTTTTAGCATCAAATCTGAGCATTAAGATAATACCCATCTTTGCATCAAAACAGGAAGTTATTTCGGACACGATCCTAATTTATTCATCCATAGTCATTTTAATTGCTGCCACTTCTTCACATGTTAAACCAGTGTCTTCAGCTACCAGATCGATTGCTACACCACGTTTGAGCTGTTTTATCGCAGTTGCATGCCTGTTTTTTTGTATTCCGAGCTCAATACCTTGCTCAATACCTTGCTCAATACCTTCAATTTGTCCTTTTTCATGTGCTTTTTGTAAGGTTGCAGCCTCATCGCGCAACCATTTTAGCCGCGCCTCATATATTTCTCGCTCATCTTTATCCATAGATAAGGTGTTTAAACTATAAAAAGCTTTTTCAATGGCGGGCTCTGCTTTTAATTCATCAGGGAAACTTGTTTTGTCATAATGATGTGCTTTCTTTAAGAATTTCACCCAGCGATCAAGGGTGGTTTTGATAGGGTTAACATCATCATTGAATTTATGTAATTCAACAAAATGAAGCTCTAAATCCTCAAAGTAACTTTTATGCGATTCCACATGCAGTACTTTAAAGACATTATGATAATGGGGTTCATCATCAAAATAATCAAAATTTAGGACATTAATACTAATGGTTTTTTTTAGGTCGCTATACACATCACCTTCTTGCAATTGGCTGGTATAAAGTCTTGACCAATAATACAAGGCTCGCTGGTTATAATAAACTTGATCAGTGATTTGCATTTCAATATTGTAATGCTGACCTTTTTCATCAGTTGCTTTAATGTCGAGAATGGATAATTTATCGGATTTGTGGTCTTTGTTGTTGTAGGGATTTAATAATGTAACATCAATAACCTGATCCGCTTTAGAAACAACAGCATTAATGAAGGAGATTAAAATGTCTTTATTCTCCACTGAGCCAAATAGTTTTTTAAATGCAAAATCAACCCGCGGGTTTAAAACTGACATAATCGCAACCTATATAACTTAAGTTAAATTCCATTTCTGGACATTTTATACTGCGTGCAGTCACAGTATAAACCATATACCTTTCACGGATGGGTTTTCAGGTTTTATGCGATTGATTTTTCCGTTCATGCCGTCTTTAAAAACCCGCAATAGAGTAGACTATTACTCGCTTTTAAAGACGGCATGAACGGAAAAATCAATGCGCCTAAAATCCCGAAAACCCATCCGTGAAAGG
>JBIODT010000070.1:0-10435 GCA_044445305.1 Legionellales bacterium
GTTTAAAGAGTTGTGGTGATTGAGGGAGTGCATAAAATTGTCCTGGATGAACTCGAGAAGGAACCAAATAGTCACGCGCACCTTCAGGGGTCGCTTTAGTCAGCATTGGTGTCTCAATATCCAGAAAATTCAATTGGTTAAGATAAGTACGAATACAAGTGTTTAAATTATGTCTTAACTTCATTTTATTTTGCATCGCTGTGCGTCGCAAATCAATATAACGGTATTTGTAACGTAAATCTTCATTCACAATTTGGTGATCATCGGGTAAAAAAGGCGGTGTTGGCGATTGATTAAGAATTTCAAGCTTGGTTCCAATGACTTCAACCATCCCTGTAGCCATTCTGTCATTAACCATACCTTCCGGTCTCTTTCTTACAATCCCGGTTACGCGAACAACAAACTCACTGCGCAATTTTTCAGCGACTAAAAAGATGTCTTTATTTTCAGGCTCATACACGACTTGCAATAAACCAGAGCTGTCACGAATGTCTAAAAAGACAACGCCACCATGATCACGCCGGTGATGCACCCAACCACATACAGTGATTTCCTTGTCTAAACTTGATTCATTCACGGCTGAGCAGTAGTGTGTACGCATAAAATCACCTGTTGTACTGGATTAAGGTTCGGACAACAGCACGTGCAAAAAAACGCATGTGCTGTTGTCCAAATATTATTAGCGCCTTGATATATCAACTGCTTGTCTGTGACACCATCATGACGCGTTGAACCTGGGTCTGTTGACATTGCTACTGTCTTGGCCAAAGTGGGCTGACGTTCTGTGCTCCAATACTCACATACTCATGTATGCTGCGTTCCGGCGCTTGAAAATCAGCCTACTTTGGCTCAAGCCAGCGAAATATCAACGACCCTAAATAACTAACAAAATCACTTCACAACGTCACTTTTAGTGGTCGTTGTTGCAGGAGTACTGTCCCCACTACTCGTGCTGGCAGTACTAGTAGTAGCACTTGTAGCGGTACTCGTACTGGCTCCTTCTTTTTTATCAGAAGCGGTCTTCTTCGAGCTGTCTTTGTTTTTAAAATCAGTCTCATACCAACCGGTTCCCTTAAGCTGAAATCCAGCGGCTGATACCAGTTTAATGGCTGTATGCTGAGAGCACTCTGGACACTGCGTTGCAGCAGGATCACTCATTTTTTGCATCAAATCAAAGTGATGATGGCAACTTGTACATTGATATTCATAAATTGGCACCGAAAAACTCCACTTTTAAACCCACATTCAATCTTTGATTATAACGAACTAGGCCTTGATGAACAACCTCTATGTCCGCTTTGGGTATAATTTAAAGTGCACAGAAGCCATCCAGGTAACGCGATCTACTCGTCCTCAATGGCTGCTCTACGGACACATTCCCGTACAAATTTCAACCGTCCGTGAGTGTCGTCCCGGAATTTATACAGAGATCTGTCCGTAGAGCAGCCCTTGAGGGAGGGGGTTAGAGACGGTGGCAGATCGCGGCTGAGCAGGGACATAGGGTTGAAAAAAACCGCCAGGGTATTGGACGGCACTTTCGTGTGAATTTGGAGCATCTTGACTGTCGTTATTATTAACTGCGCGAATAGCAACAGATGGCAATGGTTGTTCCATTGAAGATGGCGTTGTAGACTTGCCCTGTAGACTCATAGTTGCTGTTTTTTGCTTCGTGGGAGCTATAAAGAGCCGCACACCTGCTTCATCACAAGTTTCCACTTGTTCAGAAAAACTTACCCTCTTTTTGGGGCGAGGACGGGTTATAAAACTAATAGTGCCTGAAGTCAGTGCACCAATAGCAGCACCCATTAAAGCGCCCACACCAGGGAAGACAAACGTTCCTATTATTGATCCAATACCAGCACCGACTCCTGTTGGCATTAATACTCTATGCCTTAATATACCAACATCTTTCGTCACATGACTGCCATCTTTTGGTTCATAGTCTAATGCTTGTTCAGCTGTTAACTGTAATTCATTCAATCTACGCATTACTTGAACCTCTTTTATCATATTAACTGAAAAACACAATGGACTAATAATGATCGTCATTGTGAGGCTACATCGTTAGCTCATTCTTACCAACAAATATATGGCTCTTCTGGAGTTTCAGTTATGTCTTAACACTGCGTTCTCCAAAAACACACAAATCATTCTACTTATTAATCAAAGTGATCGATTGTACTGCTTGAGTGGGGGGTTAGCAACCACTTTTGATAAAACTCTGTGCCTGCTTTATGCCATACAGGCCTACTGCTTGCTGGATCAGATACGATCCTAAGACAAACTTAAATCAAAAATCCCACCATCATAGTTTATAGTAGCTAAAAGTGGGCATTGTAATTTAGTTACTAATGTTTTGGTGTTTTCCACCAAATAAGCCATATTAGGATCAATACAATTGGCTATCCAGCCTGCACATTGAATGGCGTTGGCTTTTAAAGCAGTTGCTGTAAGCAAAGCATGGTTGATACAGCCTAATTTCATTCCTACTACTATGATGACTGGAATCTGCGTCAGTATTAGAAAATCAATCCAGGTTTCTTCTTCATTCAAAGGCACAATTAAGCCACCAGCGCCTTCTATAAAAAGCGTTTCAATGCCTGATGGTTGGAAGCTTAAGCAGTAGTTAGCTAATTCTGAAATTGATAAATTCGTCCCTGCTTCTCTTGCCGCAATATGCGGTGATGCTGGTGCTTTAAACCGCCAGGGATTGATTTGATCTAAAGATAAATTGCAATGCTGTTGGATTTGTTGTGCATCAGAACTAACTAATGCATGATTAAGTTCAATACAACCACTGGCTACTGGCTTGATTGCGCTGGAGTTTGGCACAGCCTGCAGTAATTTCGTTGTGACATAAGTTTTACCACAATCGGTGTCTGTACCTGTTATAAAATAACGTTTCATTGAATTAATCCCAAAACCTCAGTAATAAAATCTTCTGGCTGTGATAAAAAAGGCATGTGTCCCGATTTATGAAATAATACATATTTAAAATTGGGATAAAGCAGTTGCATGCTTTGCATGGTTTTAACTGGGGTGATGCGATCCAATCGTCCGAAAATAAAACAAGTTGGTACTGCTATTGTTTTTAATGCCTCCCGTAAATCCCAAGAGTCCAACACCATCAATCCTGATTCAAGTCCGGCTTGAGAAGGCAAATGTTCTTGTACAAAATCAAGGGACTTGTTATTGGCTTGTAAAGCAACGAACCCACTTAAGGTGGCCTTTAAATCAGTACTGAGCTTTTGATGAAAAGTCTTAAAGACCTCTTTAGCCACCCCGGGCCAAATCCCATTAGCAATAAAACAAGGCGAAGATGCAATGCTCAACAAAGACATCACCCGCGCAGGTGCTTCAATAGCCACTCGCATGGCATAAAGCCCACCCAAAGACCAACCCGCTAAAACAAATTGCGTGGGCAGTAACGTTAATAATTCATTTTTAAATGTCGGCCAATCCATCATGGAACTCATTCCAAATCCAGGCAAGTCTACTAATATAATCTGATAGAATTCTTGCAGTTGAGGCATTAATGGCAGCCAAATTTGGCTGTCAAAGCCCCATCCATGAAAAAGCACCAAGGGAATTCCTCGGCCATGACAGGTACTATGAATGCTCATAAATCGAATGTAACCTATGAAATAATTGGTTAATTTGCTCGGGCTTGTGCTGGTAATTTAATAAAACACGCAGACCTGATGCCTTAGTACTTACTGTGGGTTTTCTTATGGCAGAACAACTGATGCCCTGTTTTTGCAACTCAGTGACATAAGCAAGTGCTTTATGAGGACAGCCCAATTGCAATTGCTGGATGGGCGTGGTGGAATCAGTCCAAATTAAGGGAGAGTCTTTGATACAAGCCCTAAAATGTGCAATCAACTCCATTAATTTTAATCTTCTGTCATCAGCAGCAGCTACAACATCCAGCGTTTTTAATAGACCATAACTTAATGCAGGACTAATGGCTGTTGAATAAGTAAGTGATCGCCCTGCTTGTAATAAAGCATTAATCCAGGAACTTTGACCAGCAACGACAGCCCCCTGCCCAGCAAAGGCTTTACCCAAAGGAATAACCCTCAAAGGCACCTCTCTTTGGCTCAGACCGTGATGGGCTATAGCCCCCCTGCCCTCATGGCCAATGATGCCCAAGGAATGCGCCTCATCGACTAAAAATGCAACTTCATTTTTAGAGCATAAGGTTGCAATGTTCGCTAGCGGTGCGATTTGACCACTCATGCTAAAGATGCCTTCAGTGATGAGTGCTGCCGATTGCGATCCCAAACTCAACTTAGCGGCTAAGTCATCCATGTTGTTATGGCGGTAGCGAACATAAGGGGTTTGTGACAGCGTTAAACCGTCATAAATAGAAGCATGAACGCCTTTATCTATAAAACAATGTGCTTTTAACTGACCTAATAAACCAGTGACTGCAAGATTAGCCGCATAGCCCGAAATAAATAACAGACATTCATCAACATGCAACCACTGGGCAAACGCACGCTCAACGGCGTGGTGGGTCGCATGATAACCATTAAGCAACATAGAACCACCACTGCCGCAAGGATTGGATTTAAATCCCTCTTGATAATACTCGGAGATACGCGGCTCTTGTGTTAGTGACAAATAATCATTGCTGTCAAAACAAAGCAGATCTGAGCGCTCAGGCATTGAGAGCTTCCTGGCTCTCAATAACCCTTGCTGAGTGAGTCTGTCTGTATACGCCTTAATTGATGCATGCAGCGTTGTCATACCATCTCAGTCAAACCAAGCTTTTTAAACAACTCGCCGTCTTTTATGCGTCGCGGGTTTTCTTCAGTCAGTAATTTATCACCGATAAATACAGAATTTGCACCAGCATAATAACAAAGGGCTTGCAACTCATCGCTCATGTCTACACGACCGGCAGTTAAACGAACTGCACTTTTCGGCATTACAATTCGAGCAGTGGCAATGGTTCTTACTAATTCAATCCCTTCAACAGGCTGTGCTTTGGCAAGAGGCGTTCCTTCAACAGGGATTAGCCTATTAATGGGCACACTTTCTGGTGGTGTTTCCATATTGGCTAGCGTTAATAAAAATTCAATGCGATCTTCACGTGTCTCACCCAAGCCTAAAATCCCACCGCAACAAACGTTAATACCCGCCTCACGAACGTTATTCAAAGTCTCTAAGCGATCACTGAATTTTCGAGTGGTTACTACTTTTTCATAATAAGAAGGCGATGTATCAATGTTATGATTATAAAAATCAAGACCAGCCTCTTTTAAACACTTGGCTTGATCGGGGTTGAGCATGCCTAAGGTCATGCAGGTTTCAAGACCTAAAGATTTAACACCTTCGATCATTTCTTGAAGTTGTGGCATGACTTTATCGGGTGGACACCGCCACGCCGCACCCATACAAAAACGTTTGGCACCACCATCTTTGGCCTCTTGTGCACTTTGAAGCACATCGGCTACAGACAGAAGCTTTTCTTTTTCAACATGGGTTTGATGATGGCCGCTTTGCGAGCAATAACCACAATCTTCAGGACAAGCCCCCGTCTTAATGCTAAGTAAAGTTGCAAATTGTAATGTGTTTGCATCATGATGTGCTCTGTGTACCGTATGTGCTTGATGCAGCAGATCATTAAATGGCTGCTCGTACAGACGTCTGATGTCTTCAACTGACCATTTATTGCTTGTTTGAGTCACGCTTATTCCCCTTTTATTCTTATAGACGACCATGATAAAGTGACGTCATTGATTGTCAACCAATATCTGAGCTATGGTAAATGTAGAGCAACTTATATCAAGAGATTTAAAGCATGTATGGCACCCTTGTGCGCAGATGAAAACCTTTGAAACCTGCCCACCCATTGTTATAGAAAGAGCACAGGGCGGCTACCTTTATACCAACCGCGGACCACTGATTGATGCCATTTCCAGTTGGTGGTGTAAATCATTAGGACATGGCCATCCAGCTGTTATTGCCGCGATAGAAGATCAATTGCAACGTTTTGAACATGTTATTGGTGCGAATACAACCCACCCACTTTTAGTAGAATTGGCAGAACAATTAGCAGAAATTACTGGAAAACAACACGTTTTCTTTGCCAGTGATGGTGCCAGTGCTGTAGAAATCGCAATGAAACTGGCCATTCATGCCTCACAGATCAAGGGCTCTGCTAATAAAAATCAATTCATAGCACTTAAGAATGGCTATCATGGTGAGACGCTGGGAACGATGAGCGTCAGTGACTTGGGAATCTATAAATCACCTTACGCATCATTTGGCGTCACCTGTCACTTCATTCAGGACATTCCTTATATATCGGGTGCAGATGACCCTTTGTGGCACAATTGTGACGCACATTGGGACTTGGTGCTTCAACAATTAAACAAGCTGAGTGATGATGTTTGTGCTGTAATTCTAGAGCCCATAGTTCAAGGGGCTGGTGGCATGCTGTGTTACAGCCCTGACTTCTTGAAAAAAATAGCCGCATGGGCAAAATCCAAAGACATCTACTTCATTGCCGATGAAATCATGACAGGCATTGGGCGAACAGGAGAATGGCTTGCTTGTGATCATGCTGGTGTCAGTCCCGACCTTATCTGTCTGTCTAAGGGGCTGACTTCAGGAGCCTTGCCCTTAAGTTGCGTCATGATTGACAGCAGTATCTTCGATCTTTTTTATGGCGATTACAGCGAAGGCAACTCATTTTTACATTCGCACACTTACAGCGGTAATCCCTTGGCTGTCAGTGCTGCTTTGGCCACTATTAAAACAATAAAGAATGAAGAATTGATCCTACAGGCAAAAAATCTGCACAAAACCATGCTCAATCATTTAAGCGATATTGCAGCCATTTCAGGTAAATTAAAAAATGTTCGCGGGATCGGTGCTGTTGTTGCAGCAGATTTGACTGAAGTAACCGATGCCCGCATTGGCAATGAAGTATACCAGCAGGCATTAAAAAATGGTGCCTTGATAAGACCCATTGGCACGACACTCTACTGGTTACCACCTTTAAATACCGACAAAGAAACCATTGGAAAATTAGCAGAAATAACCCTGAATTCAATTAAAGGAGCCTATTTGAAGGCGAATTGTCAACAGCCCCTAATCTTTTAAAATATTATTGGTACCCATTTTATGAAATTTTCCTATGGTTTCAGGTTTTATTGATTCTGCTAGCAATTCTACCCAATCATCTGGAGGCTTTTTACTGTTTAACATTTTTGTAACTATTAGATAGGCATCTATTTTACTATCATAGGCCCTTTTGGTATCTTCATTATTTACCCATGCATATATAATTATTTTAGCGTCCAGATGATATCGAAAAAACAATCTGTATTGTTGGAAGAATTTAGCTCTAAACCAATGCGTATAATTAGAGCCAAGTGCATTTCCTTGTCTATACAAAGGTAGGGTTGGATCATTAGGAATAATATCAAAAATCAACTTTGAAATAACTGCTAACCGCTTAGTATTATTCTTTTTTTTATAATTTAATGGATCTGCTAGAGCTAGTTTTTCAACTTCCTCAATTAAAAATTCCAATTGCTTTAAAAAAACCGGATGTGCGAATATGGTCCAGCCATTTATTTCCAATCCTTCTAATTTTGACAACTATTCATCCTCATCGAAGAGCGGTTTATTTAAATCAAATTCAACACCTGCAACTAACCCTTGAATTCGTTTATGTAAATCACTATTTAATGACATTACATTTTCTGGATGTTTTTGAATGTCTTTTGCAATAAAAGTTAAAAAGCTTTCTACAATTGGATCCTCTTGCCTACTTTCAGCTCTAGTAATGAGAACGCCTCCATTTCCTTGAATGGCGTAATGAATTTTATCTCGCTTAGCTAAATGCAACGCTTTTCGTACAGTCTCTGGAACTGTAGTTTGATAACGATCCGTTAAAGTTGACTCAACTTCAATTAGTGAGTTATTCATTTTTAAGCCACCCCTATCTCTTTAAGATATATTAATTGTAATGCAATTGCATTGTCATATCAAATTTATGCTTTAAGTGTTGAAGACAGTTATTAATGGAATCGCATTAATAGAAAGAGCACAGGGCGGCTACCTTTATACCAACTGCGGACCACGGATTGATGCCATTTCCAGTTGGTGGTGTAAATCATTAGGACATGGCCATCCAGCTGTTATTGCCGCGATAGAAGATCAATCGCATAAAACCTGAAAACCCATCCGTGGAAGGTATATCATCACTCGATGAGCCATTATTAAAACTCGTGCCGGCTACTTGCGATATAATGCGGTTTCGTCTGTATAAAACAAAGCAGGTGAGTTATTTCTTACCTTTGAGGGCTGTTTTTGACTCATATGTTTGTTTCTATAGCGAATTATGGTACAATCCATCATTTACTCAAAAAGGATATAAAATGGCTTTAGGTGATATGACTAAAAACTTAATTGAAGCATTTAATAACGAAAAAAATGAGCGCAGTAATGCGCATAGTAATGCAAGTAAGTACTCGGCAATTCTTGGCGTGTTTACTTGTGGTCTTTCATGCTTTTGTTTTTTCACACCTGCTTGCGGGGAGTCGACTTGTAGCGATGAAGGTAGAGCTAGTAAGGGGCAATATTGCTGTTATGAGTGGCCCAAACAACTATCTGAAAATGAACAAGGAACATTCCTTCTATTTGAGACCGTTTTACGTGTTAATTTAGCGCTACTAAAAGAAAATGTTGCAGATGGAAGCCTGTCACCACTACAAGCTCTAAGAGAAGAAACATGGGGTATTCAATCTCTTTTAACAGAAGCTCAGCGTCGTCAGCTATTACCTCAGTTCGCATCTAGGGATAAATATATCCGGGAGACTGCTATTCAGCTTGCATTGATTGAGTCTCAATTAAAAGCAGAGGCCCACCTACTCCAAGCGCCAGATTGTTGGATAGCGAAGAGTAGTGAATACCAAAAATGAGTGCAGTAGTCTATACCCAAGACACTTTGCAGTGCAATTTCTAAACATTTTGAGTATAAAACACAACATAATTATTAATGGAATCGCATTAAAAGAACAAGTACACTATTAAGGAACGTGACAGGAAGTTATTTCGGTCACGTTCCTAAGTAAGAACATGAAGTTCTTGCACTTGTTTTCAAAAGGAAAAACAATAATGGATTATAACCGCAACTACGTTTTATTGACCTTGTTCCTATTATCTACCGCAGCCTATACGGCGCCACCAGATGAGCTAAGTAACTTTTGGCAATGTGTTACCCTTGATGCTGATAATAAAGCATGGTCGGCTAAAAAAGAATATCAAAAATCAGCACTTAATATTGCCTTTGCAGCATGCAAAAAAGAAAGTAGGGTTCCATCAACCTGTAAGACATCCCAGTCTAATTGTGAAGCGTTTAATAAAGGTAGAAGTACTAGTGCAATGTGGCAATGCACGGCACTGGATCAAAATGCCATGACTTGGCAAAGTAATTACTATTCGTTACGCGATAATGCCGCTTTAGGTGCTAAAGCATTTTGTAACGAAAAAAGTACGGTTCCTGATACCTGTTCTATTAATTTACTGGCTTGTGTTAATGCCAATGACGGGGCTCATGTTTAATGGTTTATTGTGTTGGACTGACAGGTAATATCGCCAGCGGGAAATCTACAGCTGCCGCAATTTTTTCTAAATTAGGTATTGTTATCATTAATGCTGATGAAATAGCGCGCAAGTTAACGGCCGTGAATCAAGCCTCTTATAAGCAAATTTCAGAGTATTTTGGCCAAGAAATATTATTGAGTGATGGCCAGATAAACCGCCGCCAACTACGCGATATTGTCTTTTCTAATCAAGAGGCGCGGCAATGGCTTGAAAAACTATTGCACCCTCTCATACGCAAAAAAATAGAAGATGAAATCACTTTATGCGATTCACCTTATTGTGTTATTGAAATTCCCTTGCTAATTGACAAGATAAATTATCCTTATTTAAATAAAATTTTATTAATTAATGCGCCTATTGATGTCCAAGTAGCGAGAGTTATGACTCGAGATCACTGTTCTAAAGAACAAGCTTTAGCGGTTTTATCCACACAAGCAGATGTGAAAGTACGCCTAAAATATGCTGATGATGTCATAACCAATAATGCCGAACTTAATCTGTTCGAACAACAGGTTAGAAAATTACATGAGCTCTATCTTGAGCAAGCAAGACAGTCATTTTTGTGACCGCTTCTAACTAATTTCAAACCCTGCTTGAGTCTTGGGTAAATCGCGTAGCCTTGATGCGGCCATCTCGTTACCCACAAGTTATCTCATGGAAAACAGTTATAAAACCACACACAGCACTCAAACAGTGCGTCATTTCGGGGCTACGAAGCACTCCAGTGGGGTCGGAGTGACGGCCGCTGGGGTGCGTCGGGGGCGCGCGATGACGCCCGGGTTGAGTGCGGTGTGTGATGTTATAACTA
>JBIODT010000071.1:0-10381 GCA_044445305.1 Legionellales bacterium
CGTCAGCTCTGGCTGCAGGGTTTGCCAGCACCACCTTACAGCGGGTTAGCTAGTTTGGCATGCACACAAGAGTTAACATACCTCAGAAGCCCATACAAAAAACAGCCCCAGCATTTTTTGTATGGGCTTTTGCATGCCTAAATATTATTTGCTGATTGCTGGCTTCTGAGCGACAATACTGTCCCAGTTAAATGCAGAAGAGATTGCATGAGTTTCCCCAAAGAATTAGCCAATGCGCTACGTATGTTAAGTATTGATGCCGTGAACCAGGCCCAATCAGGGCACCCTGGCATGCCTTTGGGCATGGCGGATATAGCGACCGTATTATGGAAAAAGTTTTTAAAGCACAGCCCGAATAACCCACACTGGTTTAACCGTGATCGTTTTGTGCTGTCTAATGGTCATGGATCCATGCTGCTGTATTCCTTGTTGCATCTGAGTGGTTATAAGGTCTCTATAGACGATCTGCAGGCTTTTCGGCAATTAAACTCTAACACACCGGGACATCCGGAGTACCGGCATACCGCTGGGGTTGAAACCACCACCGGCCCCTTAGGTCAAGGACTGGCTAATGCTGTGGGCATGGCCCTTGCGGAAAAAATATTGGCCAGTCAATTTAACCGTGCTGAGCTGGCCTTAGTCGACCATCATACTTATACTTTTATTGGTGATGGTTGTTTGATGGAAGGCATTTCGCACGAGGCTTGTTCTTTGGCCGGTACCTTGGGCTTGGGCAAGTTGATCGTTTTTTATGATGACAATGGTATTTCTATTGATGGCCAAGTAGCCACCTGGTTTAGCGATGACACTGCTGCCCGTTTTCAAGCATACCATTGGCAAGTGTTGGACGCAGTCGACGGTCATGACCTGCATGCCATTGAGCAGGCAGTGATAACAGCGCAAGCCAATACCACACAGCCTACCCTCATCATCTGTAAAACCATCATCGGCTTGGGCTCTCTTGTTGCTGGGAGTGAACAAGCGCATGGCGCACCACTGAGCGCTGCTGACATTGCTCATGTGCGTCAATTTTTTAATTGGCAGGCGGCACCTTTTGTCATCCCTGATGCCATTTACCAACAATGGGATCATCAGGAGCAGGGTGCGCGTGATGAGCAGCAATGGTTGCTGCTGCAACAGGACTATCAGCAACGTTACCCTGCTGAAAATGAGGAATTTCTACGGCGGATTAACGGTGACTTGCCCGACTGCTTTCCAGGCGCTGCGGCTTTGTTTTTAGAGCAATGCTTGACCAGCAACAAAGCGCTAGCGACACGCAAAGCGTCACAACAATGTATAGAGTATTTTGCCAAGCTGATGCCTGAGATGCTGGGTGGTTCGGCCGATCTTACTGGTTCTAATAACACCGATTGGTCTGAGACTAAAGCCATCACCGTCAACGACTGCTCTGGAAATTACATCCATTATGGTGTGCGTGAATTTGCCATGGCTGCGATGATGAATGGCTTGGCCGTGCACGGGGGCTTTATTCCTTATGGTGGTACCTTTTTGGTTTTTTCTGACTACGCACGTAATGCCGTACGCTTAAGTGCCTTAATGAAACAACGGGTCATTTATGTCTTTACCCATGATTCGATTGGTTTGGGTGAAGATGGGCCAACGCACCAGCCTATAGAGCATGCTGCTATGCTGCGGATGACTCCTGGCATGACCGTTTGGCGTCCTGCTGACTTGATGGAGACAGCCGTTGCATGGACAGATGCTTTAGCGCATCATAATGGGCCAAGCTCACTGTTGCTGTCGAGACAAAATTTACCCGCACTCCCTCATGGCGCCGATGCAGCTGAATCAATCAGTAGGGGCGGTTATATTATTGTTGATTGTGAGGGCAGTCCTGAGGCCATTCTCATTGCAACAGGCTCGGAAGTGCAGCTGGCAATCGCTGCCGCAGAGCACTTTAAAACAAAAAACATTAAAGTCAGGGTGGTTTCCATGCCTTGTGGCGAACGATTCTTGGTGCAAGACCCGGTTTATAAAAATCAGGTACTGCCTGATGCGGTGCGTACACGGATTGCTATTGAGGCTGCAAGCAGTGCTTATTGGTATCAATTTGTTGGTTTAGATGGTGCGGTAATAGGCTTGGATTGTTTTGGTGTCTCAGCACCAGCGGCGCAAGCTTATGAGTTTTTGGGAATTACCGTAGAACAAATAATTAAGACATTAGACACATTATTGGAGAATTAGTATGACCATACGCGTCGCGATTAATGGCTACGGCCGCATTGGCCGCTGTATTTTAAGGTCCATTTTTGAATACAACCGCCAACATGAGTTTGAAGTAGTTGCTATTAATGACCTGTCAGGCATAGACGTTACGGCGCACCTGACTCGCCATGATTCAACACACGGACTGTTTGCCAAGGATGTCTCCGTAGAAGGCGGTATGCTGCTGGTAGACGGACACGCCATCCGTGTCATCGCCGAGCGTGATCCCTTGAATCTGCCGTGGAAGGATTTAAACATCGATGTGGTTTTTGAGTGCACAGGTTACTTTACTCATAGAGCAGGCGCCATGCAGCATGTTACTGCCGGTGCTAAAAAAGTATTGATTTCAGCACCTGGAAAGGACGTGGATGCCACCGTGGTTTATGGCGTGAACCACTCGGTGCTTAGGGCATCGGATATTATTGTTTCCAATGCGTCTTGTACTACCAATTGTTTGGCGCCAGTGGTTAAACCCTTGAACGATGCTTTAGGCATAGAATACGGCTTGCTGAATACCATTCATGCTTATACCAAAGATCAAATGTTGTTGGATGGCAGTCATCAAGATCTGCGCCGTGCACGCTCAGCAACGCAATCAATAATACCTACTAAAACAGGTGCTGCTATTGCTGTTGGGTTGGTGTTGCCTGAGCTCTTAGGGAAACTGGATGGTTTTTCCATGCGCGTACCGGTGCTTAACGTCTCTGTTATTGACTTAACTTTTACCGCCTTGCGTGCAACAACAGTGAATGAAGTCAATGACTTGGTGCGTCAAGCCCAAAGTGCGGTGTTGCAAATTAATGACGATCCTTTGGTTTCTTGTGATTTTAACCACAATCCAGCTTCAGCTGTTTTTGATACCACGCAAACTAAGGTATTTGGCAACTTGGTGAAAGTGGTTGCATGGTATGATAATGAATGGGGCTTTTCTAACCGCATGTTAGATACCGCGCAGCAAATGATGCATTGTTAAGGAAAAAAATGAGTCTGATAAAGATGAATGAAGTAAATCTATCAGGAAAACGGGTGTTAATTCGTGAGGATTTAAATGTTCCGATTAAAGACGGGATAATAACCAGCGATCAGCGTTTGCAAGCTGCCTTGCCAACCTTAAAAGCGGCACTGAAAGCAGGCGCTGCGGTCATGGTGTTGTCGCATCTTGGCCGACCTGAGGCCGGTAAGTTTGAACGGCGTTTTTCGCTAGAGCCTGTGGCAGAGTATTTAAAGCAAAACCTCAATTACCCGGTGCGCTTTGTCAGTGATTACTTAGATGGCATTGATGTGAAACCAGGTGAGCTGGTCATTTGTGAAAATGTACGCTTTAATCATGGTGAAAAAAACAACGATGCGACTTTAGCAAAAAAACTGGCCAAGCTCTGTGATGTGTTTGTCATGGATGCCTTTGGTACTGCACACAGAGCCCAGGCATCAACTTATGGTGTGGCTCAATATGCACCAGTTGCGGTTGCTGGCCCGTTATTAATAAAAGAGCTGGAGGCGCTGCAGCATGTACTTAAAGCACCCCAAAAACCCATAGTTGCGGTAGTTGGTGGTGCTAAAGTTTCATCCAAACTCAGTTTGTTAAAACAACTGGTAGGCATAGTCGACTACCTCATTCCTGGGGGTGGTATTGCCAATACCTTTTTAAAAGCCCAGGGTTTTGAAATTGGTATTTCCCTGTATGAGCCTGACTTGCTTGACGAAGCGCGAGAAATACTGCTCTTAGCGCAGGAAAAAGGCTGTAAGATCCCCTTGCCAAAAGATGTGGTGGTTGGCAAAACATTCAGTGGGCATTGCCCCGCTTATAATAAAACTTTAAGCCACGTCGCTGTTGATGACATGATTCTTGATATTGGACCCACTACCGTCAGTGATTATGTCGACATCATTCATGCGGCAAAAACCATTATTTGGAATGGTCCTCTAGGCGTTTTTGAGTTTGCACAGTTTGCTTATGGAACCAGGGCCTTAGCCATAGCTATTGCTGAAAGTGATGCTTTTTCTGTCGCTGGTGGCGGTGATACCTTGGCTGCAATTGATTTGTATGATCTGAACCAACAAATTTCTTATGTTTCTACTGGGGGTGGTGCCTTTCTGGAGTGTTTAGAGGGAAATACCTTACCAGCTGTAGCGATTTTGCAAGAACGCGCGCAAGCATCTTAACCGTTCCTTACTGAGTAGTTTAGTCGCTACTCAGTAATTTCTTTTTTTTCAGCATTGCGCGACAAACCGAGTTTTTCTTTCAGACGGGCCACGGCACTGGGATCATATTGTCGTGTTGTTTTATGTCTGATGGCAACAGCGGTGGTTCTGGTTGCTGGTGCCGATGCATGGTGCGTGCTTAAAGCCGGCGCGCGCGCGGGGTAAATGGGTAAATAATCTTCGGCTGCAGGGGTGGCGTAAGTGGCTGACTTAGACGGATTGCTGGTGTTCTGACGCGTGGCTCCTGGTTGACTTAAGCCATTTTCCGCCATGATTTTCCGTGCATTTCTGACACTTTTTTCCACGCGTTTTTTTATTTTTGCTGCTGCGTGTTCTGCTTCCTCTTTGGTCACTGTTGATTGAGCCGCTCCTTGCAAATCCACTCTTATTTCGCGTGCTTTTAAGCAGGTTAAATAATCGATGCGACGGGTAAATAACACCACAGCTGCCCGGAGTTTGCTTTTAGAAATACCCGCTTCTGCGGCTTTATCAGCACAGAGTAAAATATCGTCAATAATGCCTATTTTCAGAGGGCGAATGCATACTGAATTATCAAATACGGCAGGAAATGTGGTTGCAAGCCATGACAAGGCCTGTGAGCGCGCTTTTTTAAATTGATTTTTTTGGGTTTTATTAATGATGGCGGTGCGAGGATGCAGCTCCTGTTTTCTCATTCGGGTACCTTGGTTGGATAGGTGTACTATACTGCAGTCATCCATTTGACAACTGAGCGCACAATGTACAATGTTTGGTGTATATTTGCAAGTACCTGGGTGATACTTTAAATTAAATTGGTAAAATAAAGTATCTTGGGTCTATAATAAAAATTGAGTCTAATCAGTGGATGAATAATGAAACGTTTCTTTATGTTGTTTCTTTCAGGTTTTCTGCCATGGGTAGTGCTGTTGATGAATGATAATCCGGGTGGTGCCCTTGTTGCTGTCATTATGCAAGCTACCTTGATTGGATGGCCTTTTGCCGCCATTTGGGCATGGCGAGTGACCAAAGAAAATTTAAAAAATGAAAAATTAGCCAAACCCACAAAAAAATAGAGCAATTATGCCAACTCGAGTCATTGTAAATGGTGCCCATGGTAAAATGGGAGCACTCGCATGCGCCACTTTGAGTGCTCATAATGATTTTGAACTGGTAGCCGCACTCAGCAAACAGGACCATCTCGCTCAAGCCATCAGTGAGACCAAGGCGGATGTTGTTGTTGAGTTAACGCGGGCCGATTGTGTTTATGACAACAGTTTAATTATTATTAACCACGGCGCTCGTCCTGTTATCGGTGCCTCAGGCTTGCTTGAGTCGCAAATTAACGAGCTCACGACACTTTGTAAAATAAAACAATTAGGTGGCATTATCGCCCCTAATTTTTCTATTGGTGCGGTATTAATGATGCTGTTTGCAGCCAAAGCGTCTGAATACTTTTCTGAAGTAGAAATCATCGAAGCGCACCACCAACTCAAGTTGGATGCGCCCTCAGGAACTGCTTTAAAAACGGCAGAAATGATAGCTGCGGCACGAAAAAAGTCAAAAAAGAACTTACCAATAAAAGAATTGCTCCCAGGTGCGCGCGGGGGTTGTTATCACGATATCAACATTCACTCTCTGCGCTTGCCTGGGGTACTTGCCCAACAAAAAGTGATTTTCGGTGGTGTTGGTGAAACCTTATCCCTGACCCATGACAGTATCGACCGGGCCTGTTTTATGCCCGGTGTTGTGCTGGCTTGTCAAAAGGCAATGCAATTAAATACTTTAGTTTATGGCCTGGAACATGTGCTGTAAATAAAGGCAGCAACCCTACCAATTAAGTTCGCATGCAGCCTCGCCCAAAATAGTTTCTTATTGGTCTTTTTATGCTATCATCGCCGCAAATTATGGTTGATGAGGTTCCATATGGCGAATTTACAGCGAAAACACAATTTTTTTTCCTTAAGTAGACCGCCAATAACCTTTTGGTCTGCCTTAATGTTCACTCTAACGTTGCCGGTTTTATTGCCAAGATGGATTCTGTCTTTCTTGTTGGCGCGCAATATAACCAACCTGGCCTTAAATCCTACGCAAGTCAAAAAGCAAAAACCAATTAACTTAATCTATTTATCCGATGATTCTGATGAATCGGAAACTGTTGTGGTCAATGTTCTGCCGCATGAGCCAAATAAAACCTTGCGTGATTACTTGTTGAAATTTAACAGTGCCGTGATGACGCTGCCTTTTCTTGCGGGTATTAAGAGGCATCGGCTTTGTTATGACCATCCAGAGGATCGCGCTTATGTTGATCAGGTCATAGACGAAATTGATTTGCTTTTGCAGGGCAAGTCGGTTGCTGATAAATGTAGCGGTAAAAAATTCACCTGGGATAACATTCATTTAAAAGGCTGCGAAGGTCTTGATAACAATCTGTACGCTTATTTTTGTGAAAAACTTTATAAAAAATACGGTGAAGCAGAGGTGACCCAAGCCAGTAACGTTAAATTGAATTTTTTTACCTTAGAGACCAGTGACAGCTCGGTACTTGATTCGGTAGAAGTAAGCGCTGCTGATGAAGAAAAAAAACCCATGTCTGAGCGAAAATTTGTCGTGGCTTGTATGGTCCGAGATCAGAACTACCTGAGCTGGATTAAAGATTTTAACGCTACTGCACAGAAAATTGCTTGTACAGTCATTGGCTTTAATTACCGCGGAATTTGCTACAGCAAAGGCATGGTCTGGACGCAAAATAACATGATTGATGATGTTTTGGCCCAAGTCGACCGCTTGCTGGAGTTGGGTGCAAAACCTGAAAATATTGGCTTAGAAGGCCAGTGCCTCGGTGGCGCGGTGGCAACCATTGCTGCTGCATCCTTACACGAGCGTGGTCTGAAAGTGAAGTTGTATAATGAGCGCTCCTTTAGATCGCTGCCTCGGTTTGTTACCGGACTCATTTTGCCAGGACTGAACAGCAATCCTTGGAACCCACTAAATTGGCTTAGATATTTGGCTGCAGGGATAGTCTATTTAACGCTAGGTCCTCTTATCTGGTTTTGTGGCTGGCGCTTGGATGCCGCAAGTGCATGGGATAAAATACCTTATGCTGACAAAGACTATTCGGTTGTTCGTGGGCATAAGCCAGATACGCAACAGCAGGAAGAAGATGGTATTATTGAGGATCAATGGGCCTCTATGGCGTCCTTAGTCGATGAGCAACAGCAACGCTTGGCTGAGCAAGAACCAACAACCAATAACATACATCAGCATATGGTGCATGGTTTTAAAATGAAATTTCAGCAATTAAGCCAACAGTTCCAGAAAAAAGTCACCACAGAAAAGACCTTATTGGCCATGCCATCCCTGGAACAGAACTACAAATACAATCCACATCAACACGTAAAAATTTGGCTCAGTAACAAACCCAGTGTCTTTATGAATATAGAGAATCAAATCCGACTCATTGACATGCGTGAGAAAAATCCGACTGATGTCATTCATTTAATCTATGATTCATCCTTATTGAATGAGCAGGGCATGACCGAATTACAACACTTTTGTAAAGAGCACGCGATTCTTCCTGTTGATGCAGCCAATGAATTTAACCATGCACTGCAAACTGAAAAAGAACAAAAGTTATATGAGTTCTATCAAGATGAAATTACCCATTTAAAAGATGGGGGCAACCTTGCTGTTGCCAGCGATATCATGCGTTGGTTAAGTCCTGTCTACACTCGTGGTACTTATACTGATTTTGATGTGCCCGTCGATACCAGAAATTTACCCCCACTAGTTTATGTTGATGCACCCCTGTTGTTAAACATTGGCAGCTTACAGATTAGGAACAAAGAAGTCATACTGAGTAACAATGATTATATTGCCATAGTTGATCCCACTGCTGCACAAAAAGAAATAGAATTGGTGCAAGATGGCTTTATCAAAGTCTTGGGTGAGTATACCAACGATTTCATTGAGAAAACCACAGCGAAAATTGGCGATGACAGTTTTATAAACCGTTACATTATCGGTTTCATGAAGAACCGTTCAGAGTCGGTTTATATTGAACGTTCAAAATCAATTGCTGCAGAGGGCGTAAAATTAAGCTCGAGAAAACTTAGAGCCTATATCCATGATATCATGAGTGATCAAAATAAATTTGTAGACTTTAATAAAGCAGATCCTACTGGCACGCGTGCAGCTGAAATTCAGCGCATAAGAACGGAGCTGCGTCAGCAGTTAAGTACCATTAAGTGGTTGTTTTTTAGTAAAGAATACAATGAAATAAGCCAAATGCTTAGGCAGACTGATGAGGTGTTGTTATCTCAACTCATGAAAAAAGAATGTTCACTGTATGTCAAATCGATAGTAGTGTGTACGACCGGCCCAATATCAATAGCAAACTGCCTGTTTCATGACTATGTTTTTGACCATCAGGTTTTTAACCAGGATGTGCGCCGCTTTTCGTTTAATCATTATGATTTGCGCACCGCCTTCCAGTCAAAAAACGCCATACCCATGTATGAGAACATACTGGGGATGATGAAGTTTCTTGGTGCAGAGGATGGCAAGCTTAATGATTCGTCTTGGTTAGAAGAGGGTGCCAATTTGCAGGCGGCTCGTGGCGAATTGCTGGTACTGCGAAAACAAGCATTGTGTTTAAGTTTGCCTGCCGTCTTTGCAGGACTAAAGCAAGATTTAAAAAATCATATTCAGACGCTTGAGGACAACAGCAAGGGTTTTTATGGCCTTTTTCTACAAGAAAGAAAACAAGAAAAATTAGTGCTGCTTAATGCCGCCTTGGCATGCTTTAAAGAAGAGCCTGCTTCTGTCTTTGATATTCGCGAGTTTGGCTCGCTGTTAACACAGGTAGCAGAGAATAAAAGTGATGTTTATGCGGGCTTGTTTCAGCACCAAACGCAGGATCTCATTGAAAAACTAGCAAAGAATTGTCAAGAAGCCGTGGTGTTTGGTTTAACCACCAACAGAAAGCTGTCATTAATGGCTATTGAAGAAGTTGCACCCGTTGTTGTGCCTGATGCGGCTACCTGTACAGCACCAGCTAAGCTTGATGCGACTACAGCAGGGGATGTGAAGACGCCGCAAGTGGCAGGCAGCCCAGTTGCTGTTATGGATGCAAAAAAGAACCAAACAAGTCTATTTGATGGCAATCAATCCACCGTAAAAACATTCTTCAGAGCAGCCGCACCGCGTGAATCTGGCTGTGTTAGATCACAACGTCCTGTATTCAGTTAATTTGGACAGAATTGCATGCAGTCCGGTCCTAGAATGTATATTTACCTAGAATATATAAAACATTACCAGCACCTACAGCGCCTGGTATATAAGTGGCTGCAAGGGTGGTTTTCTTATAAAAAATGGACACCCAGGGCAGGACGCCTGGAAAGGGTATGCCATTTAATATATCACCACGTGATGTAACTAAGATTGTATAGCCTATGCCCGCCTTCAAGTCTTGCTGGTGCCCAAAGACCTTTAAGAACGCATAGCCAGCTGCAGGTTCTACGTGATTGTGCGAGTCCATGAATGCAATGGCGTACAGCCCTTGCCAATTGCCATTTTCGTCAAACAAGCCCTTCCCAAGACCACCACCCCAAGCCGCTTCATTGTAGGTTTTTATTTTTTCAGGACGGTAAGTATAGCGATTATGCCAAGCATAGCCTGATAGATAAAGGTCAGTATTCCCCTCGGTCCATATTTGATGCAGGCGTTGGCAAACGGGCTTAAGGAATGACATCCAGTGCGTGCATGCATTTTGGTTCTTAAGCAGCATCTCAGTAGTTGCTGTATGTGTTTGAGTGGTGTCTGCACTCTTATTCTGAACTTCTGTAGCGAAGAGAGAGTAGGAATAGCACAGCAACAAGCAGGAAATAAGTTTTTTCATTCTAGTTATGCCTTTAAAAAGTGAGGGTTTTGGGGCACCTGCAAGGAGCGGTGGTACAAACCCCCAAAAAAAAAAAAC
>JBIODT010000072.1:0-10380 GCA_044445305.1 Legionellales bacterium
CAGGAGCAGGGCTTATCCAATCTTAATGGATTTTCTTTTGATGCATTGATGCTGATTTGGGAACAAGCGAAAATGCGGGTTGGTTAGGAACGAGACCGCTATAACAGGAAGCTTCGTACGGGACAATAACACATGAGCTATGAATTGGACTCAATGAATGTGGAAATACGTCTTTCCGATCAGGCTATCAGGCTTGAATAAAGGTAATGAGTTAACGGCGTAACGCGTAGCCTTGATGCAGCGCAGCGTAATCAAGGTTTTAACCATTTAAATGGCGAGTAGAAACCTTGATTACGCTCTGCATCAAGGCTACGCGCGCCACCCAAAACCCAAACTGGGCTTGAAGTTAGTTATACTGCGCCCACTCAAGCATCTCATATAATTTTTTGTCCCGTACGAAGAACAGGAAGTTATTTCGGTCATGTCCCTTATGATTGGAGTTTGGACAAAACCGCAGACTGTGACCGCGCGCAGTACAACGCCATAGCAAAGTATTTGTTGAAATTTTTTTTCATCCCATGAAACAGAGACTATAATATAATAACCATACAATAAAACCAAATGGTGATCAAAATGGACAGAGATACAGAGGTTTTAGAAATTTATCAACGAAATATAGATAAAGAAGAAAAAATACGACTTCTTGAGGATGTATCACTCGACATGTACAACGAAATGGCAGCACAAGACCAAAACATGCATCCGGAAGTTCATAATAAATTATCTGAAGGATTGAGGTTGGCTAAGGATTTTATTAGAGAATTACGCGGTCAAAATTGAGTTTTTCTCTTAAGGATCGTGTCTAAATAATACTGCGCGCGCTACAAGTTCAAATTATAAGCGCACACAGTATACAAAGAAAGCTGCGTTTTTATTGCGCGTTTTTAGTAATCGTTGTTTCACCAATATTATTTACAACAAAGGTATATCCGTTGTTAGACAATTGCTTGGGATTTATTTCACCAGTAGCTACCGTTAAATAAACAGTGCCAATTTCTATAGGATTCGCTGTATTGGTAGCCATTTTAATCATTGCAGAACATTGGCCATCAGCTGTTGTATGTCCCCAGCATGCAAGACGTACCAGATTCCAATAGACTTGGCGAGTAGCATTCGCTGGCGTTGGATAAGGTGAGGGCGAACCGGCTATAAATGCATTTGATTCTACACCAGTATTATTGTGGGTTGTGAGATAAGTTGGTGCAGCTAAAGCGGTGAGTGTGCTTAAGCTTAAGACTATTGCTGTGACGCTTTTTAACAGTAATTTCATTTAAATCTCCATTAAGATTAAGGGCTGTTGACCATTCATATTCCTAAGTCCCGCGGCTTGTATGCGGGTTCCATATTGTTTTTCTTGAATGCAATTTGTATTTATCAAGTTCTGTTTTTTGATAAATGTAGTTTAATTTACTACAAAAAGCTTTTTTTCTCAAGCTAAGAATTTTTATTGGGCGCAAGCATGCGCGCAATGTCTTTTGCAAAATAGCTAATAATAAAATCAGCTCCCGCACGTTTAATCGCTGTAAGGCTTTCTAATATAGCCTGCTCCTCATTGATGAGGCCTTGTTTGGCAGCAAACTTAATCATGGAGTATTCGCCACTGACTTGATAGGCGCACAGTGGTACTTCAGGAAACTGCTGTTTGATTTTATATAAAATATCAAGATAAAAGCCAGCGGGTTTCACCATGATCATATCGGCTCCTTCATCAAGATCCAATTTGGTTTCACGAAGCGCTTCGTTGCCGTTGGCAGGATCCATTTGATAGGCCTTGCGATCACCAAACTGAGGCGCACCTTGGGCTGCTTCTCTAAAGGGTCCATACAGGCAAGAGCAGTATTTAGTGCTGTAACTTAAAATGGGAATATGAGAGTAGCCAGCTGCATCCAAAGCTTGCCGTATGGCAGCGACCATGCCGTCAGTCATGCCGCTTGGGGCAACCCAATCTGCACCGGCCTCTGCATGGCTTACTGCTTGCTGCCCTAGTAGATCCAAAGTGCTATCAGTATCGATGCGCTCACCATTCAATACACCGCAGTGACCATGGTCTGTGTATTCACAAAAGCAAAGATCGGTACAAATTAAAATCTCTTTGTTAAGCGAACGTATTTTTTTAATTGCTCGTGGGATAATGCCGTCTTTATTGAAGGATTCACTGCCGCAAGCATCTTTATGCTTGGGAATGCCAAACAGCAATACGGCAGGTACGCCTAAAGCGCTTAGTGTTGCAATTTCCTGAGGCAGGCAATCAAGGCTAAGCTGGTATTGTCCGGGCATGGCCGTTATTTCTTTAGCGGCGGTTAGTTGTTCGCTGATAAATAAAGGTGCGATAAAATCTTGTACGTGCAAGCGTGTTTCTTTTATTAAGGCGCGCGACATAGCAGTACTTCTTAGACGGGTCATTCTGAGTGGCAGTTGGTATTTATTCATCATGGTTCCATTCTTGTTGCAAAAATTGGTTGGTAAGGGTTTATACAACCAACATACCTCTGAGCTTATAAAGAAAATCCAAGGCCTCACGGGCGGTGATTTGGTCAGGATCAACCAGTGCCAGTTCACGTAACACAGGTGATGGGGGCGGAATGGAACTTTGCGGCTCATATACTTGTTCTTGATGATGGTGCATTTGTTTTAAATGAGTGCGGGCCAGTGACAATACTTCTATTGGAATGCCTGCAAGCTCGGCCACTTCCAAACCATAACTTCTATTCGCAGGCCCATCTTCAACCTGGTACAAAAATACAATTTTACCGCTGCCTAAAGACGCTTGTAAATGCACATTGCGCATACAGGGCCATTGTTGTGGCAGTTCGGTTAATTCAAAATAATGGGTTGAAAATAAGGTATATGCTTTAATGACGGTCGCAAGGTAGGTGCAGCTGGCATGGGCTAAAGCCATGCCATCATAAGTACTGGTGCCACGGCCAATTTCATCGATGAGCACTAGACTTTCTTGCGTTGCTTGTCGCAGAATATGCGCTGTTTCAGTCATCTCCACCATAAAAGTAGAGCGCCCAGAAGCCAGATCATCACTGGCGCCAATGCGGGTAAATATTCTGTCTATAGGACCTAGAGTGACCGATTTTGCTGGCACAAAACTACCAATATGGGCTAACAGCACGATTAAGGCCGTTTGACGCATGTAAGTTGATTTGCCGCCCATGTTGGGGCCGGTTATTAATAAGATGTTGTTTTGTGGATCCAGTTGCAGGTTGTTGGCAATAAACCGTTCTTGCAGCAGTTGCTCAATCACTGGGTGACGGCCTGCTTGAATGGATATTCCCGCAGATGCTACAAGACTTGGGCAACACCAGTGTAAACTCTGAGCGCGCTCTGCAAGGGTGCTCAACACATCCAATTGTGCCAGCGCTTGTGCCAGGCGGTTTAACTCGGTAATGTTTTGTTGCAACTCAATTAATAAATTTTCATACAGCCATTTTTCTCGGGCTAAGGCTTTGACCTGTGCTGAAAGTACTTTTTCTTCAAATATTTTCAATTCAGGGGTGATGTAACGCTCTACATTTTTCAGCGTTTGTTTTCGTTGATAATGAAGCGGGGCCTTTTCTGCCTGAACTTTAGACAATTCTATATAATAGCCTTGTACACTGTTAAAACCAAATTTGAGGGTAGACAAGCCTGTTCGTTGTTTTTCTTCTAATTCTAAATTAATTAAGGTGCCATTGGCGTTGGTGCTCAATCTGACCAATTCATCGAGCTCTTCATCAAAGCCAGAAGCAATAACGCCACCATCACGGATGAGCATGGGTGGGTTTTCTATTAATGCTGCTTCCAGTAGTTGTTGTAGAGCAGGTAAGGGCCTTATTTGATCTTTTAAGTGGCAGATTAATGGCGCTTGATTGGCAGCGATTAGGGCAGAAAGCTCAGGCAGTAAGGCCAGGGTACGACGTAAAGAAACCAAATCACGAGGCCGTGCTGACTTTAAGGCAATACGCGAGACAATGCGTTCTACATCACAGCATTGGTTAAGCAGCTGATGAATGGCTGCATCTTGTTGTAAGTGTATGAATTCTCTAACGGCCTGTTGTCGCTCTTGAATCAGCTGCTGTTGTTTTAGCGGTCTGCCCAACCAACGTTTGAGCAAACGACTGCCCATAGTGCAGGCGCTTTGGTCTAAAATTGAGAGCAAACAATGCTCTTTGCCGCCATGAACATTTTCAAATAATTCCAAGTGTTTTTGGGTTGCGGCGTCCAGTTGCAAGTAATCTTGTGTGTTTTCAAGCGTCATGGCAGTTAAATGGGGTAAGGCTTGTTTTTGTGTGTTGTGTAAATAACTTAATAATGCACCAGCAGCAGTCAAGGCTGTTGGGTAGTTTTGTTCACCAAACGCTGCCAGTGTGGATACAGAAAATTGTGCGCACAACAGTTTGCTCGCATTGTCCGCATTAAACTCCCAACCTGGCCGCATTTTGACTGGGAAGTTAGCGCAATAGGCTTGTAGCGGTGACAACTCTTGTAACAGCAGCTCAGCAGGTTGTAATCGCGCCAGTTCAGCACTGAGTTGGTTGTCGTCTTGTAACTCCAGTAAATGAAAACGACCCCCACTCAAATCAACCCAAGCAAGCCCTATTTTTTGTTTGTGCTGGTGAATGGCCAATAACAAATTGTCTTGTTTTGCATCCAAGAGGGCTTCATCGGTTACAGTCCCTGGAGTGATAATGCGCACCACTTGCCGCTCCATGGGCCCTTTACTGCTAACAGGATCACCAATTTGTTCGCAGATGGCTACTGATTCACCTTTTTTTATGAGTCGTGCCAAATAATTTTCTACTGCATGATAGGGCAAGCCTGCCATAGGGATAGGCTTGTCCGCAGATTGCCCTCTGTGGGTCAGGGTCAAGTCTAATAATTGTGATGCCCGTTTCGCATCGTCAAAAAACAACTCGTAAAAATCACCCATACGATAAAACAACAGCATATCAGGGTAGTCTGATTTAATGCGCAAGTATTGCTGCATCATGGGGGTATGGGATGTGGTCATGGGGTTTTTCTAAAATTAAGTTGCGCTGATTTTAGCAAAAAGGTGCCTGTAAGTCATCATATTGCATTGGGGCGTCAGAGGAAGTCGTAGACATCAAAACAAGTATTGATTAGGATCTCGAACATGATCTTAATCAATTAAGCGGGGGCAATAATGAGCCAATTCTCTGCAGTGCAGACTGATATTGCACGACATTTAACAGAACTCAAGTGGCAATTGGTGACGGCAGAATCTTGTACTGGTGGCTTAATTGCCAGCTGTCTTACTGAGCAGGCGGGCAGTTCGGTATGGTTTGAGCGCGGATTTGTGACTTATAGTAATTTAGCCAAACAAGAATTATTAGATGTCCCAGAAGCTCTAATCATGGAATTTGGTGCGGTGAGTGAGCCGGTTGCTTTGGCTATGGCTGTTGGTGCGCTACAACGCAGCGCGGGTCATATTGCATTATCAGTTACTGGTATTGCAGGGCCTGGCGGTGGCAGTGTTGACAAACCAGTAGGGACTGTCTGCTTTGGCTGGGCTGCCCATGGCATGACGCCGCAAACCCTCACAAAACAGTTTGTCGGGAACAGACAAGACATTCGTTTGGCGGCATGTCAGCAGGCTTTAGAGGGCGTGTTGGCGATCATTAAGCGGGCTGTATAGCCGCGCGCACTATAAATAAACCAGGTGGTTTTGTTCTGTCTCCAAAAATATCTTTATGCGAATCAATTTGCTGCCCGGCCATATCTATGTGATAATTTTGTTCCTGAACTTACTACTTGGAACCTATTATGGAAGAGAACAAACAAAAAGCATTGTCTGCGGCACTGTTGCAAATTGAGCGTCAATTTGGCAAAGGATCGGTGATGCGCATGGGTGACAGTACTGCATCTCGGGATATAGACGTGATTTCTACTGGATCTTTAGGGCTTGATATCGCTCTAGGAATCGGCGGCTTACCCAAAGGACGTGTGGTTGAAATTTATGGCCCAGAATCATCCGGTAAAACAACACTAACCCTACAAGTCATTGCTGAATGTCAGAAAAATGGTGGCACAGCAGCCTTTATTGATGCAGAGCACGCTCTTGATCCCAGTTATGCGGAAAAATTAGGGGTTAACGTTGATGAGCTCTTGGTCTCTCAACCCGATACGGGCGAGCAGGCGCTAGAAATTACCGACATGTTGGTTCGTTCTGCTTCTGTGGACGTGATCATTATTGACTCCGTGGCTGCGTTAACACCAAAAGCTGAGATTGAAGGTGACATGGGTGATACGCATGTTGGTTTGCAAGCGCGATTGATGTCACAAGCCCTGCGTAAATTGACGGCAAACATCAAGCGTTCCAACACTTTGGTTATTTTTATTAACCAAATTCGTATGAAAATCGGTGTCATGTTTGGTAGCCCTGAAACCACTACCGGTGGTAATGCGTTGAAGTTTTATTCTTCTGTGCGTTTGGACATTCGTCGTATTGGCGCCATTAAAAAAGGCGAGGAAATTTTAGGCAGCGAAACACGCGTTAAAGTGGTTAAAAATAAGGTTGCGCCACCTTTCAAAATGACTGAATTTGATATTTTATACAACGAGGGTATTTCTCGTGAAAGTGAAGTCATTAACTTAGGCGTTCAATTGAATTTAATTGAAAAATCTGGCGCTTGGTACAGTTACAAACAAGAAAAAATTGGTCAGGGTAAAGACAATGCGCGCATGTTTTTGAAGGACAATCCTAAAATTTCTGCAGAGATTGAGGCGCTTATTCGCACTGAATTGCTGGAAAAGAAAACCCCCATACGTGCTGCTGTAATTGAGGACAGCCTGGAGCTTGTTGAGGAATAATAAGCATTCAAAGCCACTACTTCACCTTAATAAGGAACGTGACCGAAGTTATAGCGCAAAGATGAGTATCGTCTTTGCGCTATAACTTCGGTCACGTTCCTAAGCTGCTTCACCGCCCATTAAGGTGCAAGCCACTATTTAACCTACATTGGTATTTAATAAAAAATGAATAGTTCTGAACTTAGACAAGCATTCTTTGATTATTTTTCACAACGCGGCCATCAGATTGTCGCTTCCAGCTCGTTGATCCCAGCCCATGATCCCACTTTATTGTTTACTAATGCGGGTATGGTGCAATTTAAAGACTTATTTTTAGGGTTGGAAACACGTTCTTATCAACGCGCAGTTAGTGCGCAGCGCTGTGTTCGTGCTGGTGGTAAACACAATGATTTGGAGAATGTTGGCTATACTGCACGGCATCATACTTTTTTTGAGATGTTGGGTAATTTTAGTTTTGGGGACTATTTTAAACGTGAGGCAATACGCTTTGCGTGGGAGTTTTTAACAGAAGTATTGCATCTTCCAGCAGCGCGTTTGTGGGTTACTGTTTATACAGAAGATCAAGAAACAGCGGATATTTGGCTCAATGAAATGAATATTCCCGCAGAGCGTTTTTCTTTCTGTGGTGAAAAAGATAATTTTTGGTCTATGGGTGATACTGGTCCTTGTGGCCCATGCACGGAAATTTTTTATGATCACGGTCCAGAAATCGCGGGAGGCCCGCCTGGCAGTCCGGATGAGGACGGTGACCGATATATTGAAATATGGAATTTGGTGTTCATGCAGTTTAATAGAGATAAAGAGGGCCACCTGCATCCCTTGCCAAAACCATCGGTCGATACCGGCATGGGATTTGAGCGACTTGCGGCGGTAGTTCAAGGCGTACACAGCAATTATGAAATAGATCTGTTTCAATATTTAATTCAGTCTATTGCCAAGCTTGGAACTGGCATTGATCTGAAGCACACGTCGTTAAAAGTAATAGCGGATCACATTCGCTCCTGTACTTTTTTGATTGTAGATGGGGTCACACCAGGCAATGAAGGGCGTGGTTATGTACTGAGACGCATCATCAGAAGGGCCGTTAGACACGGCAACAAATTGGGATTGCCCACGCCATTCTTTTCGCAGTTGGTTCAGCCATTGATAACGGTAATGGGTGAGGCCTACCCTGAATTAATTACCAATAAAACACACATTGAGAAAATATTAGTACAAGAAGAAAATCAATTTGCACGTACTCTGGAGCAGGGGTTACGTTTATTACAAGAGCAAATGCAGACTTTAGCAGGACAGGAAATAGCCGGTGCCATTGCATTTAAGTTGTATGATACTTATGGTTTTCCTATTGATTTAACGGCAGACATAGCCAGAGAGCATGGTTTGCAGGTTGATATGAATGGTTTTAACCAACTGATGCAACAACAACGAGCACAGTCACAAGCGGCCAGTCAATTTACTATTGATTATCATGCCCAGGCCCAATTGGATCATCAGTCCGCATTTCATGGTTATGAGCAAGAAACAACAAGCGGCAGTATAATAGCCTTGTTGCAAGAAGGTGTTGAAGTAGCCACTTTGAGTAAAGGTTCAAAAGGGGCGGTAGTGCTTGATAATACTGCTTTTTATGCAGAAAGTGGTGGTCAAGCAGGTGATAAGGGTTTTCTGGAAGGCAATGGCTTTTGTTTTCGTGTAGATGACACACAAAAAGCAGCGCAGGCTATAGTGCACTACGGTGAGGTGTTAGACGGCGTTTTAAGCTTGAATCAATCGGTCCAGGCTAAAATTGACAGCGAGCGGCGAGAAGCTTTGCGCTTAAACCATACAGCAACGCATTTGCTGCACGCTGCTTTAAAAACCATAGTAGGACAGCACGTCCAACAAAAAGGTTCTTTAGTGGATGCAGAGCGTGCGCGTTTTGATTTTTCTCATTTTGAAGCCGTAACTCCTGCGCAAATACAACAAATTGAAGCCTTAGTGAATGAGCAAATTCGAGCCAATAATGAAGTTGTTACTCAAATTATGGATATTGATACAGCCCAAAAAAGTGGCGCGGTTGCTCTTTTCGGTGAAAAATACGCCGATGCGGTTCGCGTATTGTCTATAGGCGACTTTTCAAAAGAGCTTTGTGGTGGTACCCACGCTCGGCGTGCAGGTGATATTGGTCTGTTTAAAATTTGCTCAGAATATGGTGTTGCGAGTGGAGTGAGACGGATTGAATTGGTCACTGGCCGTTATGCTTTGGCATGGGTTAGGGAGCAACAAGTGCTTTTAGAAGATGTGGCTGCATTACTTAAAACCACGGTAACTAACTTAAAAGATAAATTGACACAAGTGTTGCTGGACAGCAAAAAACAGGAAAAAGACCTTGCCAAATTTCAAAGCGAAAAAGTACAAAAATCAGGTGCTGATTTGCTGTCAGAATTAGAAATTATTAATGGCATTAATGTGCTGGTGAAACGCTTGGATGGTATGGACGGTCAGACCATGCGGGCAACGCTTGATCAATTGAAATCCAGTCTGGATTCGGTCGTGATTGTATTGTTTGCCGTAGAGCAGAATAAAATGAGTGTTATTGCCGGTGTGAGTAAAAACATTCTTGGAAAGGCACCTACTGCTGCAATGTTAGTGAAACACCTCTGCGGCAAGGGCGGTGGTCGAGATGATATGGCACAAGGTGGCGGAGCAGTTCCTGTGGATTTGGCAGAGAAGTTGATGCAGATTCGAACCATGATTGAGAATGGTTTGAACAAAGATGCATGAGAAAAATTTCATGCATTTTTATTGTAAGAGGTTTTTATTCGTACGGGACAAAAAATAATTTAGAGTGAGTGATCTTCATTACTGTCGCCCATGAGTTCAGTTAAAGAGCATTTTGTGTTTGAGGAAACTATTGGTTGTAATTATAACTGATTTAGCTTAGAATAGACGAAATAAAACCAATCATGCTTAGGAGTTAAAAACAATGATGAAAGAAGCCGTGCTGATGGTAAGTTTGCTTTTAACGGGTCAGTTAGTGGCTCAAGCAGGCCCAGTTCAACCGACCTCTGTCGTTGGTGTAGCCAGTCATGTGGTTCGTGTAACCGGCATTCCTGAGGGTGAAGGGCGCACACTCCGTGTTGAGTTGATTGACAACAATCAATATAAATCAGGTTATTACTTTTGTGCTGGTGCACATGATATTGCTTATGCATTTGATTACTCAGCTAAAGTGAGTGATGAGCCTTTTTATTTAGAGCATTTTATTAAATTTTCCATATGTCAGGATGAGACTTTGGCTCAATGTCAGGAATTTGCTACAGATAAATACCTGACCTTTAGAAACAAATCTGGTTATTTAGAGAATGATGTTTCAAAAGTGCATATAGACAGTTCAGTTGTAGCCGAAGCATTTCAAAATTGCGTACCTAATTCTAATGCGGCAATGGATGAATTAGTTAAAAAATCCATTCATATCAGTAACAGGCACTTTGCAGGTCAGGGTTAGAAGCGCAGATATACTACGCGCAGTATAGTTACTCACGCTACTTCTACGTCCCGTGGCTTGTCCGCGGGATCCAG
>JBIODT010000073.1:0-10364 GCA_044445305.1 Legionellales bacterium
AGGGCCTTCGCAACGGTGGGCATCGTGTCCGGGTCGTACCAGAGATGCGGATTGTCTCCGGCTCTCTTGTGGACGAGGCTCGCAACCTCGATCGTCTCGCGGCTTGACCGCGGGATCTAGGCATGAAGGATGAATTGTCAACAGACTCTAAATGATGCGAGAGTTATTGATGGGGAATAGGGAAGGTCAGCTTATTGCCGTAAAATTGTTGCACTTGTTTTGCAAGCGCTGCAGCTGGTGTTGATTGAGCAAACTTAGTATCTAAATTATCAATCCACTGTCCTGTGGACAGATTCTGAATCACAGCTATATACGCCGCATCATCAGGATAAAGCGCCAGCACCCAATTGTCCTTGATAATGCCATAGAGCTTTTGATTGTTTATGGATTTGAGTGCACTGTTTTTAATTTCTATATTTAAAGTATGTGGATTAATAGTGTATGATTTTTTAGCAATTTCCCTTGCCTTCATCGCATCGACTACTTGATTGGGTTGCATGCCACTTTCTATGAAAAACGCACGATTGCTTGGTGATAAGCTTGGATTAAGTATGGATGGGAGCACCGAAATACCATCCATGGTTTGTGGGTTTTCTGTTTTAAGGAAAGCCAGAATGGTTGGTGCGATGTCTATCAGTGCCACGCGGGTTGTTATTTGCGCCGGTTTAGTAATGGCTTGTTTGTTTTTATAGATGTTGAATGCCAATACGCTGTGGTATTGCTTGGGACTCAATAGATCGGAGCCATGTCCTGCACTTTTATCTAATACGGTACCGGTCTTATTTTTAAAATAGGTATCCAATTTACTTGGAAGGGTTCCTTGGTAATTGAGATAATTAGTTAACCTGCTATTAGGGAAGTAAAGTACCTCGCCATGATCGCTGAGTATAACAACCAAGCTATTAGTCATATAATCATGCTGTTGCAGATAGGCAAAAAGAGTCTCGAATTGTTGGTCTACCCGCTTCAGCGCCTTTTGATATAAGAAATCGCGGTTTTCTAGTGAGAATTGATTGTCGGTCTTATCGGGCAAAGATTCAGCCCAAGAGTAAGGCCAATGAGCAAGAGCAAAATGTACTGCTAAAAAAACAGGGCTGCAATTTTGCTGCTGTAATGCCAACTCACGTTGTAATTTTTCACTAAATGACTCAGGGTAGTACGAAAAAAAACTGGCTCTATTTATATAATTGTATGGAAAAAATGGCGCACTAATACGAAAGTTAATCAGTAAATTACTTAGAGGGAAATCATTATAAGTTCCTATTAAAAAATCATTAAAACCTTCTTTAGGGCCAATGATTTTAGAAAACCCCCAGCTGGTATTGACGTTATCAAATCTACGGTCATCAGTTGCAAATAGGGAAGTATAGCCCTGTTTGTTTAAATTCCATACTATGCTTGAATTGCCTGCAACAGCAGCTCTATCAATCAGATTTTCATCTGCATGATGATGTTTTGCATATAAGCCAGTTACAATGGAGCACCAGGCAGGCGTCGTTCTTGCTAAGGGACTAATTGCGTTTTTAAACTGGACACTGTCCTGCAGTTTTTTATAAACAAAAGGCATGCTGTCCTTGTTGATACTTTCGGGGCTGAGTGAGTCAATACTCAGAAGCAGAATATTGGGTTGCACGCTGGGCTTTAGGCATGGAATCGGCTGCATGTGTTGGTTGATTAAAGTAGCACCAAAGACTATAGGCGTGATTGCAAGCAGAACCAGTAGCGGCTTGCGGAAAAGCAGGCTATTGAGTGATAAAAAAATTAATGCCGATCCTGATAAAATTAACAGTTCTTTTGCACCTAATAAATGCATCGCGTAAGGTGTTGAGGCTGGTATGGCGCATAATCTGCTGATAATACTAAGCGGAAAATAATACGTATTCGCGCTTAATATGGCGCAGGCACATAAAGACCAAATAACAACCTGCCATTTGTCAGGTGATAAATAATGCCATGAACGCTTTAATATGCCCCAAAGTAAAAGGGTTTGAATTAAAGACAGAAGTAAATACAAGCCAAGATGATAACTCAGTGTCATTAAAAATTCTAAATAGATACCATGGGGTAGTTTCATCGTAGAGACTAAATTGTTACCAATATCTGCGTAGATCAGGTATATTTGTATGATAAAAAAACATAAATTCAGTGCCAAAAAGTACAGGAAGCGGTGTGCGAATAAACGACTCGGACTCATT
Source organism: Legionellales bacterium (assembly GCA_044445305.1). Taxonomy (GTDB): domain Bacteria; phylum Pseudomonadota; class Gammaproteobacteria; order Legionellales; family Legionellaceae; genus Legionella. Next base: position 2,196 of record JBIODT010000073.1, read on the forward strand.
ATTACTTTCCTGAAAGACCGTTTAAGTGCCAATTATAGATATAACTGTCTATGGTATTGATATGTTTTAATTGGCTAAGCAGCGGTTCTTTGGCAAATTGTTCCAAGTGTTGTACCACATCTTTACTGGTTTCGCCAAAATCATCTTTATACCACTCAAATATTTTTGAGAGCACCAGTTTCCCTTCAATAACCTCAACACCTCTTAGTGAATTAATGTAGGCTGAAGCGGCAGCATTGAGTTGATTATCTAAAGTAGCCCCTCGGTAGGCGCAATTACTCAGATTGGCGGCACCTATGGTGGCATTATTTAAGGCGTAGAGTGTGCGCGGGTCATTCCAAATGGGCCGAATAATCCTATTGTTAATATCATCTAAGTTTAACATCGTATTGTTAATTTCTATTAGATTTTTCCCCACGGGGCCAATAGAGAATAACCCTGGAGCAACATCCATTTGTTGAATGGTGGCAACAGGATGGTAATTGATTACTGTTTGAACAGCGAGCGCGTTATAAAGATTGATCCAGTAGGCTAGTTGTTCACGGCGGTTGTAATTGCCTATGTCTATATTGGACATCTCTTTGATGTAGTTTTTTAGTGTGTTTAAATCCTCTTTATCGAAACGGTGGTAATTAATTAAATTAATGCCCTCTTCATTAGTAATAACGTGTTTTTTTAGCAGTTTATCCCAGGCTTGGTGGGAAATTACCGCATTAGAGAGTGGGTTATTGCCGACCCATTTTGGCCATAGATTTTTATCCGTTGCTGCGTGCAGGAGGCCTGTAAAAAGCAACAGTACTAACATAACTAGAGTATATTGATAATTTGCTCTATGCGGTTGCCATTTCATCAATTAATAACTGCCCTGTTGCGAAGCGCGCAGCCAATGGTAATGCCATCTAAAAACTCTAACTCACCGCCGGAGGGTATGCCGTGTGCCAACTGGCTAATATTGACTTGCTCTTGCTGTATTAGCTGCGTAATAAAATGCACTGTTGTTTGTCCTTCAACGGTCGGGCTTAAAGCAAGAATGACCTCTTTGATTTGCTCTTGCATGATGAGATTTTTAAGTCTGGGTAAACCGATGTCATCCGGCCCTAGCCCATCAAGAGGAGAAATTTTGCCCATTAGAACAAAATACAAGCCATTGAAAGCATTGCTCTGCTCTATAGCAAAAACATCTGCGGGACTTTCAACGACGCAGAGCAAGGATGCATCTCTATTCGGGCTGCGGCACAGTGCACAGAGCTCATTTTCCGTGTAATTATTGCATCTTTGGCAATGAGCAATATGCGTCATAGCATGCTCTAAACAAGAAGCGAGGTGCAAACCGCGCTTGCGTTGATTTTGCAGCAAGTGAAACACCATGCGTTGTGCCGATTTAGGTCCAACGCCTGGCAGGCAGCGCAACGCATCTATCAAGCTATTTAAAGTATCCATGCTTTGGGCATTATGCCTCGCCCTTACCCAGCAATTCAGAGGGGATGTTAAGACCTGCGGTCAATTGGCTGATTTTTTCTTTAGATACTTTTTCAATTTTACGTACTGCATCGTTCACTGCAGCAGCCACTAAGTCTTCCAACATTTCAATGTCTTCATCCATTAATGTGGGTTTAATTTTAACTTCAGTGACATCATGGCGGCCATTCATTTTAATAACTACCATAGCGCCACCAGACTCGCCACTAACAACCAGTTCGCTTAGTTGTTGTTGCGCTTCTTGCATGCGTTGTTGCATTTTTTGTGCTTCTTTCATTAAGTTGCCAAGATTCTCATTGATGTCCATCGCTGCCTCTTCTAGTTAGGGTTGATTGGGGTTATGACTTAAGTATACCGTATACAGATATTGTACTGCCCACAACTCAAAATCGCAATTTGTACTTAAACATATACTACTACAGTATAAGGTATCTTGAACTAAATCTCCTGGCAAAGATAAAAATAAATAAGTTAGGCCGAGTATCAATTGGCGTTTACTATACTGCGCACGGTATAATACCCAACGCACACTAATATTTTACATGAGATGTACTATGGAAGAATCGGATACCTTACAGCGATTTATATTTGAACAAGCCCCTATTCGTGGGGAAATCGTTCATCTAGAAAAGACCTACCAAACCATAATGAACCAACGCGACTACCCGCCAATGATTAAAAATCTATTGGGGGAAGCTCTGGTTGCCTGCCTGCTTTTAGCAAGCAGTATTAAATTTGAGGGCAGCTTAAATTTGCAGTTTCAAGGCGATGAACGGCTGCCATTACTCTTGGTACAATGTGATCATGAGCTTAACGTCAGAGCCGTTGCCCAATTCGCAGAGCACCTAGAGCTTATTGACTACGCCACTGCCTTTCTTCAGGGACGGATGGTACTTAGCATCAACCAAAACAATCAAACACAAACTTATCAAAGCACGGTTCCTATTGAAGCCACATCTATGAGCGAAAATTTAATGGCTTACTTTTCCCAATCAGAACAAATTTCAACACAAGTTTGGTTGGCAGTGAATGAGACTATGGCGGCAGGCATGCTGCTGCAATTAATGCCTGGTCAGGCATCCATGCAACGAGAGCAATTTTGGGAATATGCAGTGCAATTGGGGCAAACCGTCAGTGAACAGGAACTGCTCACTTTAGACAACCCGACGCTACTGTACCGTCTCTATAATGAAACTGAGGTGCGACTATTTGAAAGCCGAACTACCCGTTTTCAGTGCCGCTGCAACCAACAAAAAATGAAACAAGTGGTATCTACTTTAGGTGAAGAAGACGCCAAAGCACTGTTACAAGAACAAGGTAATATCATCATTAATTGTGATTTTTGCAACCAGAAATATACTTTTGATCCTATTGATGTAACCATGTTGTTTCGAAAATAGGGCTTATTCATCTTATATACCTTCCACGGATGAGTTTTCAGGTTTTATGCGATTGATTTTTGCGTTCATGCTGTCTTTAAAAACTCGCAATAAAATAGACTATTACTCGCTTTTAAAGACGGCATGAACGCAAAAATCAATGCCCCAAAATCTCGAAAACCCATCCGTGAACGATAGAGCAGGAAGTTATTTCGGACACGATCCGGAGGTGAGTTGGCAGAGCCAGCGCATGTGTGCTTGTTTTTTAGTAACTGCTCACTCCATGCCTACGTCCCCTGGCTTGTCCACGGGCTCCAGGAATCTGACTCTGAACCTAGCTCTTCTGGCTCCCGCGGGACGTAGAGACATGGGATGAGCAATTACGTTTTTTGATAACAAAAAAAAACCCGCATAGCGCGGGCATTTTAATAGATATCTATTATTCAGTATCTTTACCTTTTACCGGTCTATCCACTAATTCAACAATGGCCATAGGTGCATTATCACCTTCTCTAAAGCCACATTTGATAATACGAATATAACCACCAGGTCTTTGTACATAACGCGGACCCAGGTTAGTAAACAACTTACCAACTGCAGACTTAGAACGCAACACATCAAATGCTTGACGTCTTGTTGCTACTGAATCAGATTTACTTACAGTAATTAAAGGCTCTATGTAGCGACGAAGATCTTTAGCTTTTGGCAAAGTTGTTCTAATCAACTCGTGCTCAATTAAAGAACAGCACATGTTAGAAAACATGGCTTTCCTGTGACTACTGGTACGGCTAAAACTACGGCCTGAATTACGATGACGCATAACTAGAACTCCTAAATATTACTCACCTAAACTCTCAGGCGGCCAATTCTCAAGTTTCATTCCAAGCGACAGCGAACGTGAAGCTAAAACATCCTTTATCTCAGTCAGAGATTTTTTTCCTAAATTAGGAGTTTTTAACAATTCATTTTCAGTTCGTTGTACTAAATCGCCTATATAATGAATATTTTCTGCTTTTAAACAATTAGCAGATCGAACAGTCAACTCTAAGTCGTCAACAGAACGTAACAAAACCGGATCAAAATCATTGCGTTCTTTACTATCAGCTCGAGACTCTTCAAATTTCATATCAACAAAAGAATGAAGTTGTCTTTGCAAAATAGTAGCTGAAATGCGAATAGCATCTTCAGCATCAATTGTTCCATTTGTTTCTAACTCTATTGTTAACTTATCAAGGTCAGTACGATTTTCAACACGCGCACTGTCTACAAAATAAGCTACTTTCTTAACTGGAGAAAAACTATTATCAATTTTCAGTTTACCAACAGATTTTACTTCAACTTCATCATCAAAATGATTGATAAAAGAATCAGTATTGTAAAAGCCAATTCCCTTTTCAATTTTCAATGTCATACTCAACTTGCCTTTTTCATTCAAATTAGCAAGAACCAGTTCCGGGTTCACAATCTCTAATCCATGAGTTAGCTGAATATCTCCGGCTGTAACTTGGCAAGGACCTTGTACATTCAAAGAAACCAGCGCTTCTTCGCCTACAGTTAACTTAATGGCAACCAACTTAAGGTTAAGCAATAAGTCAACAACGTCCTCTTGAACGCCTTCGATGGTACTGTATTCATGAAGAACACCGTCTATCGTTGCTTCTGTAATCGCACAACCTGGCATAGATGACAATAATATACGTCTTAAAGCATTGCCCAGCGTGTGGCCGAATCCTCGTTCTAAAGGCTCCAGAACTATTTTAGCTTTAAATGGTGATTCTGCCTGTACCTTAAGTACTTTAGGTGTCAGCATTTCATTGATTTCAGTATACATTCAGCTATCTCTCCGAGCTTACTTAGAGTAAAGTTCCACAACAAGGTTGACGTTGTAGTCTGAAGATAAGTCAGTTAACGTTGGCGCTGTAGAAAAAGTTCCCTTAAAGGCTGAAGTATCTACAGTAATCCAATCACATGGAGTTCTTTGCTCAGATAAAGCAAGAGCAGCTTGAACTCGACCTTGACTCTTAGCCTTCTGACGAATAGACAAGATGTCACCTGGATTAACTAAAAAAGATGCCACATTAACTATTTTCTCATTAACCAGTATGGCTTTATGCGCAACCAATTGTCTGGCTTCAGCACGTGTACTTGCAAATCCCATACGATATACAACATTATCCAGACGTCGCTCAAGAAGGGACATCAGATTTTCACCTGTAGAACCTTTTTGTTTTGCAGCCGCCTTATAATAATTTCGAAATTGCTTCTCAAGAACACCATATAATCTTCTGATTTTTTGTTTCTCTCTAAGCTGAATTCCATAGCCATTCAAACGTGGTTTTTTATCACCATGTTGTCCTGGTAATTTTTCAGATTTACACTTGGACTTATGATCACGAACACCACTTTTAAGCAGTAAATCACAACCCTCACGGCGTGATAATTTACATTTTGGACCAAGATATCTAGCCATTAATTACTCCTGAGTCTTATACACGACGTTTTTTAGACGGTTTACACCCATTATGCGGTATACCAGTCACATCGGTTATTTCAACAATTTTAAAATCATCTGATATTAATTGACGAATAGTGGATTCTCTTCCAGGACCAGGCCCATGAACTAAAACTGCCACAGATTTCATACCATATTCTTTTGCTACAGCACCGGCCCGTTCAGTTGCAACTTGCGCAGCATAAGGCGTACTTTTCCTAGAGCCTCTAAAGCCAGAACCACCTGATGTTGCCCAACAAAGTGCATTACCCTGTCGGTCAGTAAAGGTTACTATAGTATTATTAAAAGAGGCATGTACATGTACTATACCATCTGAAACTACTCGTTTAACCTTTTTTCTTACTTTTTGTTGCTTTGACTTATTTATTGCCATCTTATTTTCCTACATGATAAATCAACCATTACTGCCTTTTCTACGACCCTTTCTAGTACGAGCATTAGTCTTCGTACGTTGTCCACGTAAGGGCAGTCCTCGTCTATGTCTAAGTCCACGATAACAACCTAAATCCATAAGTCGTTTAATATTCATTGTAATAACACGACGAAGATCGCCTTCAACTGTTATTTTTGCAATTTCTATACGTAAAGACTCTAATTGAGCATCAGTTAACTGTGATACTTTAGATGAAGGGTCTATATCCACTGTTGTACACAATTTTAAAGATGTAGTTTTTCCAATACCATAAATAGCTGTTAAAGCAATTACCACATGTTTGTGATCAGGTACATTCACTCCCGCTATACGAGCCATTAACTTCTCCGAACGTTATTTTGTTCTGTCGAAAGGGACAGAAGAATACTATTTTTTTAGTTTAAAAGCAAGTGGTTATTAACCTTGCCTCTGTTTATGTCTTGCATCCTTACAAATAACACGTATAGTACCACTACGCTTAATTATTTTACAGTTACGACAAATTCTTTTTACTGACGCTCTAACTTTCATTCCTAACTCCAATAAATATCACAGTAGACCAGGTAATTTAGTACCTTTAAAATTGGCCTTTTTCATTAAAGAATCATACTGTTGTGTCATTAAATGGGCTTGAATCTGCGCTACAAAATCCATAACAACTACAACTATAATAAGTAATGATGTGCCACCAAAATAAAAAGGGACATGCCATGTATACATTAAAATCTGAGGTAACAAACAAACAAGAACTAAATAAATGGCTCCAACCAATGTTAGACGTGTCATTACCGCATCTATATATTTAGTCGTTTGCTCACCTGGTCTAATCCCGGGTATGTAGGCCCCTGATTTTTTAAGATTGTCTGCAGTATCCTTAGGATTAAACACCAGTGCCGCATAGAAAAAAGCAAAAAACATAATAGCAAGCGCATACACAATCAAATACAACGGTTGTCCAGGTGATAGTGCCATGCCGACATCAGACAACCATGTCATGCCTTTTGTATGAGAAAAAAATTGTGCTAAGGTAGCTGGCAACAATATAATGCTCGATGCAAAAATTGGCGGAATAACACCCGACATATTAATCTTTAAAGGTAAATGGCTTGTTTGAGCTGCATATACTTTTCTTCCCTGCGTCCTTTGTGCATAGTTAACCCTGATACGCCTTTGGGCCCTTTCCATAAACACCACAAATCCTGTCACAGCAACAACAACAACAACGACAAGTACTAGCGTGAGTGCTTGCATTTGTCCTTCTTTAACTTGTTGCAGAACAGAAGCCATTGCTCTCGGCATGCTCGAAACAATTCCTGAAAATATAATAAGAGAAATACCGTTTCCAACACCTTTTTCAGTAATTTGCTCTCCTAACCACATTAAAAACATGGTGCCTGTGACTAGAGTAATTACCGCGGTAAAATAGAACGAGAGATCTGGCTGCAAAGCAATTTGCTGTCCCGCCAACCAACGCGCCATCCCAAGAGATTGAAATATTGACAGCAATAAAGTCAAGTAACGCGTATACTGATTTATTTTTCGTCGTCCCGATTCACCTTCCTTTTTCAATTGCTCTAGTTTTGGAGAAACAACTGAAAAAAGCTGGATTATTATGGAAGCCGAAATATAGGGCATAATACCTATTGCAAAAACAGTTACGCGCGATAAAGCACCACCAGAAAACATATTAAACAAGCCAAAGATTGTATTTTGCTGTTCATTAAAAAAATTAGCCAGTTTCACAGGATCCAAACCGGGTACCGGTATGTGCGCCCCTAATCTGTAGACTAAAATGCCAAGAACTACAAACAGCAACCTTGATTTTAATTCAGCTAAGCCACCTTTTGATTGACTGCCATTATGCTTTTGGTTTTTCATAGTCACTCTTCTATACTACCACCTAAACCCTCAATAGCTAATCGAGCACCTTTAGTCACTCGTAAACCCTTAAGCTTAACGGCTTTATCCAATTCACCAGATAAAATTACTTTTACATCTTTTATTGCAGAAGTAATCAATCCAGCTTCACGTAGCGTTTGCAGGTCAATTACTTCTGCGGTTAACTTGGCCAGCTCACTCAGACAAATTTGGTCAACAGTCTTGCTTACACGAGACTTAAAGCCCATCTTAGGCAAGCGTCTTTGGATAGGCATTTGACCGCCTTCAAAGTGAATTTTATGATATCCACCAGCCCTTGCCTTTTGCCCTTTATGACCTTTACCACTTGTTTTACCTAATCCAGAACCAATTCCACGACCTAATCGTTTTTTGGAAGATTTTGAGCCAGGATCTGGTGATAGTGAATTTAAATTCATTATACAGTCTCCTCAACGAGCAACATATAGTTAATCATATTAACCAGCCCACGAATTGCTGGGGTATCATTA
>JBIODT010000074.1:0-10120 GCA_044445305.1 Legionellales bacterium
AGGGTCTCCGTCACTAGAATCAGTAACGACCGTCCATCACTCAAACCTGAACCACCAAACAGAATCAGTGAAACATTGTACTAGGGACAGGCCCTAGTATCATTATAGTAGAATAATCGACAAGCCTATTTATTTGTAACGGCGATGATCAGTATTTATTTAAGCAAAGTTGCATGCAACTTTGCCTAACTTACAAATATTATGCATTACTAATTAAAGTTAACTTCAACTGACGACCACAAACCCAGGCCTTAGTTAAATCCTGCACCACTTCTTTAGACATACCCTTAGGCAGACGAACAGTAGAATGATCATCATGAATTTTAAGACCGGTAATATACCTACTCTGTAATCCAGCTTCATTTGCTATGGCACCAACAATATTACCTGGTTTTACACCATGTACTTTGCCTACATCAATACGAAACAAATCTTGGGCTGAAGTTTCTTCATTGTATTTTTTTCTATCGTCGCCCATTTTGTTTCTATCACTGCCATAATTTTTTCGCTCACCGGTAACGTTCTTTTTATCGCCACCGAATTTTTTTCTATCATCACCAGGTCTTGAAAAAGCACGATCCAATTTGGCTTCAACACCGCGATCAAAACGCCCTTCTTTAACAACGCGCGGCGCTTTAGGCAATGACAATTCTTTTTGCCAAGACGCATCCTTATGGACTAATAGAGCCAGTGTAGCAGCTACATCTACAGCTGAAACTTCATTCTCTTTTATGTATTCTTCAACGATTCGCTTATAAGAATGCAAGTGTTCGTGCGTCAATCTGGCAGTAATATTTGCCATAAATCGTTGTTGTCTCGCTACTTGAATCATATGATCATTAGGCACACTGACCTTATCAATACGCTGACGGGTATGTCGTTCGATATTATTAACCAAGCGTGATTCTTTAGGTGTTACAAATAAAATCGCAGTACCAGAGCGTCCAGCACGGCCAGTTCGGCCAACTCTATGTACGTAAGTTTCACTGTCATGAGGCAAATCATAATTAATAACGTGCGTAACACGCTCCACATCCAAGCCTCGAGCGGCAACATCGGTCGCGACCAAAACATCAATCGCTCCCTGTCTGAATTGAGCAATAATACGCTCACGCAAGGTTTGAGTAATATCACCATGGATGGCCATAGCTCTAAGCCCTTGTTGTTGTAACACTTCAGCCACCTCTTCGGTGCTGCTTTTAGTGCGTACAAACACGATAACACCTTGGTAATCCTCAACAGCCAGGACACGTATTAACGCATCTGATTTTTGATATCCAGAAACAAACAAAAACCGCTGCTCAATACTTTTTACTGTCGCAGTATCCATCTTAATTTCTACTGACACAGGATCTTTCAAATAATTATTAGCAATAGTACGAATACGATGAGGCATGGTTGCTGAAAATAAAGCAATTTGTCTCTTTTCTGGTAATTTTGACAGGATGGTTTCAACATCTTCAATAAAGCCCATACGTAACATTTCATCGGCTTCATCAATAATAAAAGTACGTAAATTGGCCAAAGGCAAAGTGCCTCTTTCAATGTGATCCATGATACGGCCAGGCGTTCCAACGACTATCTGTGCACCGCCACGTAATTGTTTTAACTGTTTGCCGTATTCTTGACCGCCACAAAGAATGGCAATAGTAGTACCTGGCTGATGCGCGCTCAGCAGTTCAAATTGTTCTGCAACTTGAATGGCCAACTCACGCGTAGGCGCTAGAATCAGTGCTTGGGTACCTTGCACATTAGGTAGCAAACCTTGCAGAATAGGTAAAGCAAAAGCAGCTGTTTTCCCCGTTCCCGTTTGCGCAAGTGCAATTGCATCACGTCCTTGCAACAACAAAGGAATGGTTTGTGCTTGAATGGGTGATGGACTTACATATTTCATATCCTCTAAAGCTTTATTCAAAGTAGCTGAAAAGTTAAACGAGGCGAATTGTATGGTTTCTTGAGCTATTTCTTGAGTCATAAGAGTCCTGATAAAGTGAAACGTAATCACGACCTTAGGAACCCTGGGCATTTGGTAAATATTGTGAGATTCTTTAATTTAGGTACATTAAAATTCAATTCATCACAATTTACATCTAAAAAATACTGCGGTCTAACAGGTCGAGCAAACCAAAATAGGTTAGGCAATATAAAAATTGCTCAGTATAATAACAAAATAAACAGGATCATGCACTACATTTATTAAAAAAAATGGTTTTTTTTACATTAGTGAATTAAAATTGAGCATATTCGGCAGCTTTTAGAGACTAGCACGGAGTAAAATAAACCTGACAAGGGGTTATGAGTGCTTTTTAAACAGGCACTTTTTGACAATTAGCACAAAATACGGTGCTGCGCTGGCCCAGTTTAATAGATGTTAGTGGTGCCTGGCAGCGCCTACAAGGCAAGCCACCACGAGCATAAGCTTGTAATTCTTGAGCAAAATAACCGGGCTTGCCATCGCTGTTGATAAAGTCTTTTACAGTAGTGCCTCCTTGTTTAATTGCTGATTGCAAGATAGCTTGAATGGATTCAACCAAGTGCACACAATCTGTTTCAGTCAGTAAACCTGCGGGCGTACAAGGATGAATTTGAGATGAAAACAGCGCTTCCGCAGCATAGATATTACCAATACCAACAACCACATGACTGTCCATAATGAATTCTTTGATGGTTTTACGGCGATTTTTTACTGATTGATAGAGATAGGTTGCTGTAAAATTGGCTTCCAAAGGCTCAGGACCTAGTGTCTTTAATAAAGGGTGTTGATATGGGTCATCCTCTGTCCACAATATTGCACCAAAACGGCGCGGATCGGTATAACGTATTAAGTGGGTATCGGAAAAAACAACATCCACGTGATCATGTCGCCCAGGGCTTGTGTTTCTTGTAACGATTCGTAAACTACCAGACATCCCCAAATGTATTATCATGGTACCTGTCGTGACCGATACTAATAAATATTTAGCCCGACGCGAGATGGCGGCAATTTGTGTCTGGACTAAATGGTTCTTGAGGTCAGCTGGAATGGGCCAACGCAATTGCTGGTGACGGACCACAACCTCTTGAATAAAAGCACCTTCAATATGGGGTTTTAAACCCTGTAACACAGTTTCCACTTCAGGTAATTCAGGCATAACAAGCTTGATGTGATTGATTTGTTAGCATTGTAATCAATGTCACATGGTTCTGCTATGTTCCTAAATACTTATTTTTTAACCTGACATAATGTTGCGCTGAATATTCAAGCTGCTCTACTTCTTTATCCGTTAACTTTCGTAAAGCACGCGCAGGGTTACCTAAGTATAAATAACCACTTTCCAGTCTTTTTCCTGGTGAAACAACGCTGCCTGCAGCAACCATGACATGATGCTCTATATGCACCGCATCTAAAATAAGTGCGCCCATGCCAATAAGACAAAAATCATCAATAGTGCACCCATGTAATACTGCTTGGTGGCCTATAGTGATGCTATGTCCTAAAATTAAGGGCTTGCCGCCCAGTGTGTATGGCCCATCGTGGGTTACATGGAGAATGGCGCCATCTTGGATGCTACAGGAATGTCCCACCTTAATTTGGTTGACATCACCGCGGATGACCGCCATGGGCCAGACTGAGGTATCATGGCCTAAGATGACATCACCAATGACCGCTGAGCTTGAGTCAATATAGACTCCATCCCCTATCACTGGGGTTTTATTTTGAAAAGAACGAATGGCATTAGACATAATAGGAACCTACTTTAATTTTTCCAGTAATGTTGCTCTGGTTACTTCATCAACAAAAGCGGCCTCTATGGCCATGCGTGTAATGGCATTCATAGTCTCGTTGCTGTATTGATAAGCTTCTTGAACACGCTTATATTCCTGAGCAAGAGTGGTGCTCATAAAAGGCGGATCATCTGAATTGATGCTGATTTTTATACCTGCCTCATAAAATTTGGGTAAGGGATGGCTGTGCATGTCTTTAAATAAACCTAAAAAGACATTGCTTGTGGGGCAGAGTTCTAAAGCAATGCCTTGGTCTTTTACCATCGCCATGACTTCAGGAGCATAGATGGCATTGACCCCATGCCCTATACGTTGGATGGGCAGACAGTTCATTGCTTCCACCATACCGGATGCGGGAGCAAATTCCCCTGCGTGTACAGTACACTGTAGTCCGGCATCTGCAGCTATGTGGTAGGCTTTTTCGAATAATTTAGGTGAGAAATTAGCCTCATCGCCACCCAGACCAAAACCCGTGATGCAAGGTAAGGGATTTTTATGTGCCTGCAAGGCCACACGCTCAGCGGCGGTAACTCCAAAATGTCGGACTGCTGTGATAATGATTCGGCCGACAATATCATAGTGCCCCTTAGCATCATCGACAGCTTGCTGGATTGCTAGCAAGTGCTCAGCAGAGGGGATGCCGCTGGATTGTTCTGCATGATCTGGCGAATACATCATTTCGACATAGATAGCGTCTGCTTTGGCACTGGCTTGTAAGTAATCATAAGTAATATCATAGTAGTCTTGTGGTACTTTGATGAGTGCAGCAAGTGTGTCGTAAACTTTAAGAAAATCCAGAAAATCTTTTGATAAGTAACTCAGGCCATTCGCAGCAATCAGTCCCTTAGGTAAAGTTAATTTATTACGTTTTGCAAGCTTTGCAGCCATGTCTGGCGTAATACTTCCTTCCAAATGTACGTGTAATTCGGCCTTTTTTAAATTCATTATTGAACCTCTTGAGAGAAGAAGTGAAGCCATGCTAGATAAGATTGTACACTCGGATCAGGTATTTTCAAGTTTAAAGATCGCAAAAATTCTAAGGTAAAAACAAGCTTTGCAAATCATTGGTAAAACGTCTGCCTAAAGGCGTGACTTGCCAATGTGTGTCAGTTAATGACAACAGGTTTTTAGTTTGAGCTATTTTCATTTTAGGTAAAAGAAGGTTTAAGTCTAAGCCCGTTGTTCGTGTGAATAAATCTAAGGCTATGGGCTGCTCTAAACGGGTCGTATTTAACATGAATTCGAAAGGAAGCTCATCCTCTTTTACTGTTTCCAAACCCGCTAAGAATGGTTTTTCTTCATTTAAATAATCTTTGGGTTGTCGGTGTTTCCAGGTTCTTTGGATCCCATTGGCGGTGCTGTGTTTGCCGTGGGCTCCAGCGCCAATACCAAAGTAATCGCCGAAGAGCCAATAATTTAAATTATGGCGTGCTTGCTGGCCGGTTTTAGCAAAGGCAGAAATTTCATAACGCTTCAATCCCGCTTGTTCTAATTGAAGAAACCCCTGCTCTTCTAATAAAAAGGCGTCGTCTTCGGAAGGAAGTGGCGGATTTTTTTTGTAAAATACCGTATTTGGTTCTATGGTTAATTGATACCAAGACAAATGTTCTGGTTGGTGGGCTAAAGCTGTAGTGAGATCCTCCAGACCTTGAGCAATACTTTGGTTGGGTAAGCCGTGCATGATATCCAGGTTTAAATTGTTAAATCCTGCGTTTCGTGCCGTGTCTACCGCTTTATGGGCCTGTTTGTCATCGTGGACGCGTCCCAGTGCTTTTAAATGTGTTGGATTGAAGCTTTGTATGCCTAAGGACAAGCGATTAATACCTGTTTGTCGGTAGTCATTAAAGCGTTGTTGTTCCACAGCGCCAGGATTGGCTTCCATGGTGATTTCAATGTCTGCTGCAAAAGGGATTAACAGACGTAATTCAGTAAAAAGGCTATTAAATGCTTCTGCAGAAAACAAGCTTGGTGTGCCGCCACCAATGAAGATAGAGCTTAATTCACGGGGAGGGAAATGTGTTAAATCCTCTTTGAGATCAGCAATGAGCGCTCGCACATAGTTTTGCTCAGGCAGTACTGCAGAGGCTTTATGTGAGTTGAAATCGCAGTAAGGGCATTTACGAATGCACCATGGAATGTGGATGTACAAAGATAAAACTTGCATAAGTAATTTGGACTGGCTTGTTTGAGAAGGCAATAGTATCATAATAACCATTCAGATTCCCCATACAAATTAAACAAGGACCTATCATGGCAAATAATAAAATAAGAGTGGCAGTTACCGGTGCTGCTGGACAAATTGGTTATGCTTTACTGTTTCGTATTGCTTCAGGACAAATGTTTGGACCGCATACTGATGTAGAGTTGAATTTACTTGAACTGGAGCCAGCACTACCCTCTTTGGAAGGGGTTGCTATGGAGCTTGATGATTGCGCTTTCCCTTTGTTGAAACGAATCGTGTGTACTGCTGATTTAAATACAGCAATGGATGGCATTAATTGGGCTTTATTAGTTGGCTCGGTACCGCGCAAACAAGGAATGGAACGTTCAGATCTGCTGAAAATTAATGGTGGGATATTTACCAAACAAGGTCAAGCGATTAATGATTATGCCGCTGACGATGTTCAGGTATTTGTTGTTGGTAATCCCTGCAACACCAATTGCTTGATTGCAATGCATCATGCGCAAGATGTGCCTGATGATCGATTTTATGCCATGACCACTTTAGATGAATTGCGTGCACGGACTCAATTGGCCAAAAAAGCGGGTGTTGCCATTACCGATGTCAGCAAAATGACCATTTGGGGTAACCATTCCGCAACGCAATACCCTGATTTTTATAACGCGCAAATTAATGGTCAGTCAGCTGCAAAGATCATCAATGATGATGCTTGGTTGAAAGATACTTTTGTTTCGACCGTACAACAACGTGGTGCTGCTATTCTTAAAGCACGCGGATTGTCTTCCGCTGCATCGGCTGCAAATGCCATTATTACTGGTGTGAATCATTTGGTGAATGATACCGTGCAAGGTGAATCTTTCTCCATGTGTCGTCGCTCAAATGGTGAATATGGCGTAGATGAAGGTTTGATTTTTTCTTTCCCTTGTCAACTGCAACAAGGTGAGTTAAAGGTAGTGGAGCACTTGCCAATGAATGAGTACGGACAGGAGCAATTCAATACTACTTTAAACGAATTAAGACAAGAGCGCGATACAGTCAAGTCTTTAGGGCTGTTGTAGGATAATTCTTGAACTAAGGCGCATGAGCAGTTTTCATGCGTCTTAGTTCAAGCCAAACCAGAGAGTATTCATGGAATTGAAAATCGATAATACCCCATTCAAAGCGTTGTTCCAGCCTTTGGATTTGGGTTTTACACAGTTAAAAAATCGTATAATAATGGGTTCCATGCATACTGGTCTTGAAGAAGACAAAAAAGACTTAAATCGCTTGGCTGCATTTTACCGCGAACGAGCGCAGGGAGGTGCTGGATTAATTGTAACGGGTGGGTTTGCGCCAGACCGCTCAGGCCGTCTGGCACCTTTTGCTGCTAAACTTACCAGCAGCAAAGAACAACACAAGCATGAACTAATGACTCATGTGGTTCATGAAGCAGGGGGTAAAATCGCCTTGCAAATTTTACATGCGGGTCGTTATGGATATCACCCTTTTCTAGTGGCACCTAGTGCTATTAAGTCACCCATTAGTCCTTTTAAACCATGGGCAATGAGCCAAAGTCGCATTGCTAAAACCATCAAACACTTTGCGCGATGCGCACGTCTTGCACAACTTGCAGGCTATGATGGGGTAGAAATCATGGGCAGTGAGGGTTATTTAATCAATCAATTTATAGCAACCCACACCAACCACCGTCAAGACGAATGGGGGGGTAGTTATGAAAACCGTATTCGTTTTCCTATAGAGGTAGTGCGCTCCGTTCGTGAAGCTGTTGGTGAACAATTTATTATAATCTACCGCCTGTCCATGTTGGATTTGATTGCCGATGGCAGCAGTTGGGAAGAAGTTGTGATACTTGCGAAAGCGATTGAGGCAGCAGGAGCAACACTGATTAATACGGGAATAGGTTGGCACGAAGCACGCATTCCGACTATAGCTACCAGTGTGCCGGCAGGTGCATTCACACCCATTACCGGGCATTTAAAAGCGGAAGTGAACCTGCCAGTAATTACTTCTAATCGTATTAATACCCCTGAACTGGCACAACAAATATTGGAATCAGGTGTGGCCGATATGGTATCTATGGCCAGACCTTTTTTGGCCGACCCCTTGTTTTTAGCCAAAGCCAAGTTAGGCATGAGCAAGGCTATTAATGTGTGCATTGCTTGTAATCAGGCATGCCTTGATCAGGTATTTGTCAATAAAACAGCCTCATGCTTGGTTAATCCCCGCGCCTGTAATGAAACGGAATTAATCTACGCGCCAGCGCATCAAATTAAATCTATAGCGGTGGTTGGTTCAGGGCCTGCAGGTCTTGCCTTTGCCGCGGTGGCTGCGGAGCGAGGGCATAGGGTCAGTATCTTCGAAAAAAATGCACAACTGGGTGGCCAGTTTAATTTAGCAATACAAATTCCAGGCAAGGAAGAATACCAATATACGCTTACTTATTTTAAGTATCAGTTAGAAAAATTTAATGTCACTGTGCACTTGAACACTGAGGCCACATTAGAATTATTAGCAAATTTTGATGAAGTGGTATTGGCCACGGGAATTAAACCACGAATTCCTGATATTCAAGGCATAGATCATGCAAAAGTAGTCAGTTACTTAGATCTTCTTAACAAAAATAAAATTGCCGGCAAGCGTGTTGCTATCATCGGTGCTGGCGGCATCGGCTTTGATGTGGCCGAATTTTTGACTCATGAACATCAATCAACTAACAGTCAATTTTATGATGAATGGGGCATAGACATTACTGGTGCACATAGAGGTGGAATTAAACCGCCGACAGTGTCAGCAAGTCCTCGTGAAGTGTACTTATTACAGCGTAAAAAAGAAAAAATGGGCAAAAATCTAGGTAAAACCACTGGCTGGATCCATCGTTTGAGTTTAAAGCATAAAAAAGTCCATATGATTTCTGGAGTACGTTATGAGCGCATTAGTGATGAAGGCTTGCATCTGTACGTTAATGACAAAGCACAGGTTTTGGCAGTAGATACGATAGTGATTTGCGCAGGCCAAGTGGAACTACAAACGCTGTATGAACCATTAAAAGAAGCAGGAAAACCGGTGCATTTGGTGGGAGGTGCTTATAAAGCATTAGAACTGGATGCACGACACGCTATAGATCAGGCTTATAGATTGGCAGCGTTAATATGAGCATTTAGACTTTAGACAAAGACGCATGCGTCTTTGTCTAAATAAATAACTCACGATCTTATGTAAATTCCGAACGCCGCTCTTACCCTCTGAAAAATGGTTTCATGATACCCAATCTTCCTTAAGGACAACTTAAGAGTCGAAGCGCGGGGATTGGGCTCTATTGTTTGTCCCATATCTTCGTACGGGACAAACAATTATATGGGATGCTTGAGTGGGCGCGCGCAGTATAACTAACTTCAAGCCCAGTTTGGGTTTTTGACGTAACGCGTAGCCTTAATGCATCCATATCATTACCCACAGGTTATCTCATGGAAAACAGTTATAAAACTACACACTGTATCAAACAATGCGTCATTGCCAGGCTACGAAGCAACCCAGAGGCCGTCACTCCGAACTCACTGGATTGCTTCGTGGCCTCGCAATGACGAGCCCTATTGGTTCATTGCGTTTTTCAGTTTTTTGCTGACTTATTGGTAACGATATGGCTGCAGCGCAGCGTACTCAAGGTTTTTACTCGCCATTTAAATTGTTCTGCGCTGCATCAAGGCTACGCGTTACGCCGTTAACTCATTACCTTTATTCAAGCCTGATTGCCTGATCGTAAAAACGAATTTCCGCATTCATTGAGTCCAATTTCATAGCACATGTGTTTTTGTCCCGTACGAAGGTCCCATATAAAGGTTTTTTACTAGTACAACGTCTCATCCTAGCGAATTGACGACAGGCCCTAAATTAATGTTGGTGTATAAAGATCAGATGGTCTGAATTTAAAACAAAAAAAGCGGCTATAAAGCCGCTTTTAGGAATAAAAGCCTGGCAATGACCTACTTTCACATGAGGAGACCTCACACTATCATCGGCGCGTGTTCGTTTCACTGCTGAGTTCGAGATGGGATCAGGTGGTTGCAAACATCTATTGTCGCCAGGAAAACTGGTTAATACTTTGATTTTTGGTCACTACTCACTCCCATGATAGGGATTTTGTAGGTTGGTCTTGGCCCAACAACACAAAAATAC
>JBIODT010000075.1:0-10025 GCA_044445305.1 Legionellales bacterium
AGCACTCAAATTTCTTCAAAGCGCCCACACAGTTTGTCTTCTCTTTTTGTTAATGAACTTGCCTCGGAGGGCGTGCTGCGTATTCTACTCACTTCAGCTACAGTGTCAATTACTTTTTGTGTTTTTTTTTAAATAGTGTTTCTAAGCCCGTTGCGGCTGGGGACAAAGCTGCATGCAAACAGACGCGTGCACTCCTGTCCAAAGATCAATACGGTCTCATTTGCATGGTTTCAGTTATGGCTGCAGTAGCTAAATCAGGCCTTGTTGGTGGAACTGAAACCGCATCCGCAACTGCTCCTACTGGCAAGGCTGTGTCTGTATTAATAACTTCGGACAGTAAGGCATCTTGAGAAGAGACCGTACCTTGTAATTGTGCCAGAGCCATCTGCGTGCTATCAGCAGCTGCAGGTAGAGCCGACCGATACCATGGATGGGTAAAAAACTTATACAGAACACTTGCTGCAATCACCGCTTTATACTGGTGAATCAATCGATTTATTTTTTGGGCACAGAGCCTTAAAATCAAAACGGATTTGCCTTGGACCGTTATGAAATAATTTTGAATGCCTTTGGCTGTATCTAATACTGAACGAAGTGCACGTTTGTTCTCTTGTTCCCAATTGCCTTTTAAAAACCCGGCGGTTGCATATCCTAATGACGGCATAGAATGTCCTTCCCATGCATGACTAAAAAATGCAGGAATGAGATAAGCATTTAAAATAGGGCCGGGTTTATTAGTAATGACCTGAAATACCTCTGTTCCGGCTAAAAAACCTTGCTCTGCATAAAATACCAGGTCACCGGATTGATGATAGATCGACACCAATGGCACTTTAACGGCCTTATTGATTTTATTTTGCTGAATACGCTCATCCCAAGTGAGCTGATTTTCCCCATACTTGCTTGTGCGTAAACGTTCTAGAGTGGTGCTGTGGAGGGCCGGAGCAGACAAAGCATCAACGCTGTAAATTTTATCAGGGTTTTCAGCGGCCAACATTTGCCCCATTGATCCGCCTTTACTATGAGCATAAACCACAATATTTTCTCTTTTTTCTACCCAGTTATTGATTGCTGACCAATTGTGCGACTCACCAACCGATTTTTTAATACCAAAGTTATGGATAACAGCAAGAGCCTCACCTGGACATCCTGGATGTGGTGTGCCATTCAATAATAGTATGGGCTGTGCATTTTTATGAATGGGATCGTCAGGAGTGAGCCCATACATGTAAAATCTATTTTCATCTTCTAATAAATAACCAATAACGCCATCCAAACCCTTATCACTGGGTGCTGGAGAAAGATCTAGTTTCTGGATGGTATAGTTAACTTGTTGCCATTTTGAGTCAATCAAAACGGGTATGACTAGATTAGAATGATCTGGATAGTCAAAAAAAGCCAAGGATGCCAGCAAAGGAAATAAGTGTTTTTTAAAATGAGCATGTTGGTTATTCAAATGCGCTTCATTAACGTGCTCATGAATATCGCATTCCTTTGCGTGCATTTTTATATAGTTGTATGCATTATTTAAGTAATCTTGAATTTGCTGGCGAATATGAGCCAATAAAGCAGGATTGCCTTTATTCGCTAAAGTTTCATATAACTCTTTTGTAAAAAGCGGACTGTTCCATACCCAGTCATTTGCAGCACCTATGCTGGTCCCACGCATAAATAATCTTAAATAATTTTTAGCGGTAAGTCTTAGTTTTTCATCGTCTGAGGCGTTAGGTGCAAGATACTCCAGAGCATCACCACCACTAATAAACGTAGGTAAACTGCCGAACACGGGGAGTATATTCTTTAACTCTTGTTTAAATGCCGCCAAATTAACTGCTGCTAGTTGTTGAAGTGGATTAAGTCCTAAATTAAAAAACGCTTGAGCAATAATTACTTCTTTATGCCTGCTTAACAGATTGGCTATTGGTACTTTTTTATCAGTCCCATCTAAAGTCAGAGCTGAAAAATCCTCAAAAACGCTATTAATTAATACAGTGTCATAATACAAAGTTGGCACTGAAAATCACCCAGGAAGTTCAAATATAGAGCATCATACCAGTAAACAGATTTATTGCCAAATAACGAGTTAGCACTCATTCTAGTGAATTGACGACAGGACCTAGGGGCTACGCCCTTTCATAAGTGCAAAAAGTCATATCGTAACAATTAGTTGCATCATGTTTTCGAAATTCTTCCTTGCTACAATACCAAATTTTCTTATCAATTTTTGGAAAAAAAACATCTGCGTTAAACTGATGGTGTATGTGTGTTAGATACAAATGGGTGGCTAGATCAATAGTCTGGGTATAAAGTTGGGAGCCCCCGATGATCATTATTTCTGGAGCATCTGCAACAAAACTTAATGCCTTAGGTAGAGAATCAAATACGTTGATACCGTCAATGTGCTGCAGTGTCTTACTTAAAACAATATTTAATCTACCTGGTAATGGCTTGCCTATAGCCTCAAAAGTAGCGCGCCCCATAATAATAGGTTTTCCTAAGGTAGTACTCTTGAAATGGTGTAAGTCAGCAGGCAAGTGACAAAGTAACTTATTATCGAGACCAATCCCAGAAGCCTCATCCATTGCTGCTATCAGACTGATTGTAGGCATCGTTGCTCCCGATTGACAGCCATTTGCATGGCCATATTAACAGCAGCCAGCATGCTGCCAGAGTCTGCCAGTCCGCTCCCTGCCAAGTCTAAAGCGGTTCCATGATCGACTGAAGTACGTATTATAGGCAAGCCTAAGGTGACGTTTACTGCCTGATTAAAGCCCGCATATTTCAATACAGGCAGCCCTTGATCATGATACATCGCTACATAGGCATCACAATCTTGTAAGTGATTTTGAGTAAATAGCGTATCTGCTGGCAACGGACCTTGAATATTGATTCCTTGATTCCTTAAGCTATTAATTGCTGGGGTAATAAGCTCAATTTCCTCACGCCCTAAATAACCGGATTCGCCTGCATGGGGGTTTAAGCCCGCCACCTTAATTCTAGGGTGCTTGATACCAAAATCATGCACTAATGAATGATGCAGTTGATTAACCACCTTAACAATCAATGAACAAGAGATAGCATCTGCAACTGCTCTTAAAGGCAGGTGAGTGGTTACTAGAGCCACTCTCATTTGCGAACAGGCCAACATCATAACTACTGTTTCTACGCTATAGAACTGAGCAAAAAACTCGGTATGCCCTGTAAAAGCAATACCCGCATCATTAATATTTGCTTTATGCACAGGTGCTGTAACCAAGCCTGAAAACTCACCTTGTGCACAAACAGCAGCGGCACAAGTCAATTGCTCAAGAACATAGCCTGCATTCAACGGGTTTAGCTGGCCACTGGTTACAGCAATGGGGCAGGGTGTATGCAGAACCGATAGCTGACCTCGTTTTAAGGTTAGAGGCGCACAAGCTTTATATTCTTTAAAATCAACCTGTCGGTTTAGTTCTCTTGCCCTTGTTTCTAATACAGTTTGATCAGCTACAATCACTACAGGTAAATTATAATCCGCCATGGCGATACATAAATCCGGGCCTATGCCTGCAGGCTCGCCGCTACTAATAAGCAAGGGCTTCATGCAAGATCCTTTTCAACTATATTTACATAGGCCTCCGTACGCAAATGTTGTTGCCAAGTTTGTACGGCTTCAGCAAATTTACGCTGTTGTAAAAACTGTCTAACCTGTTGCTTTTTAAAAGCCACGGAGTCGTCCTCTTGTTTGCGCGCTATTACTTCAATAATATGCCATCCAAACTGGGTTTTCACTGGGTGGCTTATTTGGTTCAGTGCTAAGCCATTCATGGTTTTCTCAAATTCAGGGACCAGCTCACCAGGACTAACCCAGCCCAAGTCGCCTCCTTTGACTGCGCTAGCAGCATCTACAGAGTATTGTTTGGCCATTAAGGCAAAGTCTTTGCCCGCTTTCAATTGTTGAAAAATATTATCAGCTTGTTGCCTGGACTCGGCAGGCAGCATGCTGGCTTCTGGTTTCAAGAGAATATGACGCACATGGGTTTTCGTAATGAGATGCTGTTGCACCTCTCCACCAATAGCTACTAATTTTATTAATTGGAAACCATTGCCTGTACGTAAGGGACCGACTACTTGACCTGCCTTCATGCTAACTACTTCTTTAGCAAAGATTTCCGGCAATTCCGCTAAATGCCGCTCACCCAAATCGCCACCTTCTAAGGCTATTTCGTCACTTGACCCATCAATGGCTAAACGACTGAAGTCATCTCCTTTTTTGATTTTGGATAATAAAGACTCTGCCTTATGTTTGGCATTTTGTATTTGTTGGCTTGTTGGTTCTTCATTTAAGGGAATGACTATATTTTGCAAATGATACGTTAAATTGGCATTATCAATAGGATGCTCCGTAGTCAAATACTGTTCTACCTGCTCATTTGATATCTGTGCCTCTTTCCCTACTGCTTTTTGCTGCAACTGAGAAATCAAAATTTCTTTGCGCAGATTGTGTCTGTATTCTTGCCAGCTGATACCTTGCTTGGTGATTTCCTCACGCAATTGGGTCAGGCTTATTTTGTTAGCCGTGGCAATCTTATTAATGGCCTCGTTGAGCTCCGCAGTGTCCACAACAATGCCATTTTGTTTTGCAATTTGCATTTGCAGATCCACATCTATTAAATGCTGTAATACTTGCTTACGTAGCACGGATTCTTTTGGCATTTGCATTTTCTGAGCTAAAATTTGTTTTTTTGACAGCTCAACCTGTACATCAAGTTCACTAGAAGTAATCACCCCGCTGTTGACCACGGCAACTACTGTATCTAATACCTGTTTGGCCTCAACTAAGCCAATGTCTGCTAACAACAGACATACCAATGCTATTTTTTTAAACATATCTAAATCCTCATATGTTAATTATGAAATTGATCATTATATCCAGGCAAATAAGTACTTAATATTTTATTAGGATCGCTGTTTGCCACTGAGCCTAAACCTTTTAGGAGTATTTGCAAATAGACATTATTATTGTACTGTGGCTCAAAACCTTGACTTAAACTTTGAAAGGTCCGACCGCCAAGCACCCGCATGGCCCAACAGCAACTGTCGTATTGCACCCCCAACAAAGACATCATGCTGTAGCTTTTGCTTATATTGTAACTGAAAGCACCTACAGTAGTCCATTTTTCAGTCAATGGCTTAGCAAAAGCAACCGTTGCCTGGTGCAAGGCATTGGCTTCGCTGCCATTATGACTTACTTGCGTCACATCACCATTCACCAGATAACTGTAGCCAAAAGTAATTATTTCATTGGCATGCGGTTGGTAATGCAAGTTTAAATCGGCATTATTGGTAGCCCGTGTCGCGGGATTCCATATGTAGTCACCGGTTATTCCCCAGACCGGTGTCACATTATAGACCGCACGGGAAGCTATAGGGGAGGTCGCGGCAGTGGGCGAAAGATAACCAAAAGCATAAGGGCTGTCCATACAAGTGCCCGTCAGACTTTGACACAATTGTACCCGTCTGTTATCAAAGTATTTGATTTGACCAATAGAAAAATTTGCCTGTTCCGCACCCGTTTTCTCAAACAACCAACGCGAAGTCAGCGAATAAGACAGTTGATTGGCATCACCTATTCTATCAAATCCAGAAAAACGATTGGTTCTGAATAATTGATCCATATTAAATATCATATAACCAGAGTCATAGACTGGAATCACCGTTTGATTTTGATAGGGTACGTTTAAATAAAACAACCTCGGCTCTAAAATTTGCGTAAAGGCGCTTCCCAGCAGATTTAGATCGCGCTCTAGATACAAACCACTGTCGACACTGGTACGAGGAATAATACGATTGTAGTTGTCATTGGCAATGCCACCAACGCGTTGTACCTCATAATAATTTTCTACAAATTGAGCAGAGGGTGTTACATAACCCCATGGCTTCACTTGCGGCAAGGATAAAACGGGATTGAAATGAAATCTTGGGCCTTGAGGCATGGTACTGGGCACGGGCGCCCATTGATTGCTTGGCCAATGAAATTGATCGTATTGCCCCAAGATATTTAAATGCGCTTGCAAAGGTAAGTCATAATAATAGCCCTTTGCCATAAATTGCGGCAACAGTTCATAGGCATCAGCTATTGGGCTCTCATTGACTGGGTGTAGTGTTTGATAACTTTGCACCATGCCCCGGAAACTCCAATTGTCCAAAGAATAGGTTAAATCAGCTTGACGTAACAGTTGTCGTTGCGTGATTAAAGCCAAATTGGTACTGAAATCCTGCAGATAATAATCATCTGAAACTTGTTGCGCATTAACGTTTAGTTGTAGCTTGGAGGTAATATTCGTTTGTTCAAGAATGCCCAAGTTCCAACGGTTGCTTGAATTTCCACGTAGCCGTGGGAATTGCTCTTCGTTAGCGTTTAAGAAATTAGTAAAGGCTGCGTCATGAGGTAGAAAACTGCCATAAAACGTCCCCTTACTTTTCGCGGTTAAATATCTAAAGTCCCCACCCAGCATCAACCCACGCTCAGAATAAACATGAGGTATGAACGTAAGGTCATAATTTGGTGCCATATTCCAATAATAAGGCAAGCCCAAATCAAAGCCACCGACATTAGATGAGCCTACTATAGGCATTAAAAATCCTGACTTTCGATCTTTATTAGTCGGAAAACTCATATAAGGGGTATATAAAACCGGCCATTCATGAATTCGCAGGCGGGCATTCCTTGCCACACCTTTTGCATTAGCATTATCCAGAGTAATAGACGCAGCTTGTATGTCCCAAGCTTTATCCTGCGGCGCACAGGTAGTATAGGTCGCTTGCTGAAGCAAATAATCTTTATTTGCAAAACGCTGAATTAAACGGGCTCTTCCCCAAGCGGGCAATTGTGAGTTTTTTTGACCCGCATTAAAACGAAACAGCACATCTTCTGTTTGTCCTGACTTGTCTTGCGGATTCACCGTTGCTTTGCGTGCAATCATTAATTTATTGGGTTCTAAATAACGAACTTCGCCCAAAAACTCAATTTTTGTAACCTTGTTCGTCTTGATATCTCGATACACATAAGCCGTTTGCGCATTCACAACCCTTTGTGTTTGTTGCACCTCCACATGACCACTCAAAGTGGAGCGCTTGTCTCTGTAGAAAGAAACGCGGTCTGCTAATATGCGTATTTCATCTGCATTAGCCAGTGGACTTACCGTAATTGGCTGATAGTGGCCAAGGCATAGCGGTGAGCTTTGATCCGAATGCCAACCCAGGCATTGAGCAAATTGAGCTCTTATGGCATCAGTCAAATCAACATCACTGGCAATCACACAAGCCTGTACCGGTTCGGAAGTTATTTGGGCAGCATAGGCTTGTGTGTGATAAAGAGCCATGACCAAAGAACATACGGGCAGCGTGATGCCCATTAAGACCCGTGGGACAACCTTGGGTAAGGGTCTATTGTTTTCAGAAACATAGCTTGGTGCTCGCAATAACACGATGCATGAAAAAAAATCAATTAATTTATGATAAAACTTAATGTTCACAGACGACAAAATGCCTTATTATTATCAGGTCACGTTCATGAAGAAACTAAAGTTGGAAAGTATAGCATGTGTAAAAGAGAAAGCGCACTGAAAGAATGGCTGGCTGGTATTATTAAACAGGAAGATTTTATCTTAACACCTCTCTTTGGTGATGCCAGTTTTAGAAGGTACTTTCGCATAGAATACAATGGGTTAACTCAAATAGTTATGGATGCACCCCCGGAAAAAGAAAATCTTGCGTCCTTTATTCATATGGCGAGAAAACTTGCGGCAGCGCAAGTGCTGACCCCTGAAATAATAGCTCAAGAGCCACAGCAAGGATTTTTATTGTTAAGTGATTTTGGCGATCATCTGCTCTTAGGCTCATTAAATCCGGAGACCGCGAACAACTATTACTCTCAAGCCATGCAGTCTATTTTTAAGATGCAGACCTGTTCTACTAATGATCCCATGCTGCCATCCTTTAGCACTGCATTCATGTTGCAAGAAATGAACTTATGCACAGAATGGTTTTTCAAAGCCTATCTTGCCCTAGAGCTTCAGGAAAAAGAACAGTTATTAATTAACAAAACCATGGCATGGATTGCCACTGAAGTAGCACATCAACCGCAAGTGTTTATCCACCGTGACTTCCATTCACGCAATCTGATGTTGGTTGACAAGCAATCTTTGGGTGTTATTGATTTCCAGGATGCCATGTGTGGCCCTGTGACCTATGATTTAGTGTCTTTACTGAAAGACTGTTATATTGCTTGGCCAAGAGCAAAGTTGCTTGAATGGCTTGGGTATTTTCACACACACAATCAAGCTGTAGCGCACTACAGTCTTGCAGAGTTGGTACGCGCCTTTGATTTATGTGGCGTACAACGTCATTTAAAAGTTTTAGGCGTATTTTGTCGTTTGCAGTTACGTGATAACAAACCGGGATATCTAAAAGATTTGCCTTTAACCTTAAATTACGTTCTAGAGTGCACTGAAAGCTATAATGAACTACGCCCTCTGCATGATTTTTTACAAGATAGGGTTAAATTACCATGAAAACCGCGATGATTTTAGCTGCCGGTCGAGGTGAACGCTTGAGGCCACTTACAGAAAACCAACCTAAAGCACTCTGCATGGTGCATGGTAAACCGCTCATAGAACATCATGTGATTAACTTAGCATTGGCTGGTTTTAACAGGATAGTTATCAATCATGCCTATCTTGGCGGTCAAATTCGCCAACATTTAGGTGATGGCAGCCGCTGGGGGGTGGAAATTTGTTATGTACCAGAGCCCCCTGGCGGACTTGAGACTGGGGGCGGCATAGTCAATGCCCTAGCACTACTTGGAGACCAGCCCTTTATAACGGTCAATGCGGATGTTTTTACTGATTTTAATTTCAAGAAATTGCAGACCGATGCTATTAATTGCATTCACCTTATCGTAGTTAAAAAAAATCCCGCGCTACAACACCTGGGTGATTTTGGCTTAATTAATGGCCATCACTTAACCAACTCAAACCTAGAATATACTTTCGCAGGCATAGCCTGTTATCACCCGCAAGTATTTTCTAAAGAAAAACCAGGGCGTTATTCAGTTACACCACTGCTCAAACAATTTACCTCTGAAAATAAAGTAACTGCCGACCTACATCAGGGCACTTGGTTTGACATAGGCTCAATTGAACGGCTTCAAGCTGCCAATAACTCCTAAGGCAATACTAAGGGCAGGTCATGCCCTTTAGGTGCCCAGATTGCTCTTGGCTTCCTGCTCAACTTGCTGTTCGACCTGTTCGGTCTTGGTTTGGCTGGGGTAGTCATGTTGTTGTATGGTCACAGGGATGCCCTTCTCTTGCATAAACTTGCCAAAACCCTGTTGCGGATCATTAACCAATTGTCTTATGCGCGCTACATTCGCTGCAATGTTCCCTTGAGCAGCAAGCACTTCACCGTTTTTATCCGCTTGATACAAGACGCTGCTAAGACTTTTAACATCATGGATAGCCAACCACGCATTGAATAATTTATCGGCTTCTTCAGGATTGCTCAATGCCTGCCCATTATGAGAATAGCCTCGAAGCAATTGCGCGTTATCATTAATAGCCAGGTCTAAATGCAAATGCTCTTGAATATCTGCTGCCTTCAAAGCATCCACGCTTTTCTTAGCTATATTTTCCTGCATGTTGTCATAATCAGTTCCCTTAGCTTCCTGACCAAACCAGGCTTGATTGCTTTTAACCACTTTTAATGCAACATTTTCGCCAAACTCCTCCACATGCACTAAAAGTTCTTTATTTTGCTCCAGTACTTTTGCATCAGTAAAGCGCTCTTTAATTTTCACAACAAGATAGTCAGCAGCCTCTGTTGAGGTCTGTGCAACTTCCATGGCTTTAATAATTTGCTCAAACACTGGTACATAAAGGGGCATAATTGCATCTCTCTATTCTAAGTTGGGGTTTGGAGCAAACGGCGTGCAAAAAGACGCAGCTCACTTTATCCAAACCCCAATATTTAACTATGACTAAAAT
>JBIODT010000076.1:0-9835 GCA_044445305.1 Legionellales bacterium
GGACGGATGAGGGTGGATCATATTAGCCATTAAAAGCACGCATATGTTTAACTAAATCAAATGGATTAAACGTGTTGTTGCCAAGGTAGCATTAACCTGTTTTATCATCTTAAGTAGCATCCCTGTTATTTGATCCACCCTCATCCGCCCTGTCGGGCACCTTCTCCCGCCAGCGGGAGAAGGGTCTCCGTCACTAGAATCATTAACGACCTGCCATCGCTCAATCTTATGAGCAAGGATACGTTGTCAACGTGCCTTAAAGCGCTCACCGTATTTTTCTTCAAAAATCTTAAACTGAGACTTTAAGTTATCAGCACCGAAATCTTGAGCGTAGTTCATAGGACCGCCTCTAAATGGTGCAAAACCTGTGGCAAAAATCATCCCGGCATCAAGTAAATCGGCATCAGCAACAACGCCCTCACGCAAACAAGCCACTGATTCATTGACCATACGCAAGATCAATCTATCGGCTATAAATGAATCAATTTTACCACTGGTGCGTTTTTTAACAGGTTTACCATTTTTATAAGTATAAAATCCTTGGCCAGTCTTTCGACCCAGTTTATTTGCTGCAACCATATCCCGTAATTTTTGCGGTACAGTCCCACCAAAATGACTGGTTAAATTTTCAGCCACAGCCAAACAAACATCCATCCCAACAGTATCGGCTAATTCTACCGGCCCCATAAACATACCGAAGTCTAAAGCCGCTTCATCAATAGCCTCGCCACTGTAGCCTTCATCTAATAGTTGTACACACTCCATAAGATAAGGCATCAGCACTCTATTTACTAAAAATCCTGGGCTGGATTTAACTGGCAATGGTAATTTGCTAATTTGACTTACAAAAGAGCAAGCCTCTTCTGCAACTTTTTTAGAGGTACTCTTACTACTGACCACTTCTACTAAGTCCATTTTTGCAACTGGATTAAAGAAATGAATTCCAACCAAGCGATCGGGATTGGTCATAACAGTGCTAATATCATCTAAAGGAATACTTGATGTATTAGTAGCAATAATTGCATCTTTTTTCGCAAGAGACTCAACTTTTTTCATAATTTCTTGCTTCACAGCAAGGTTCTCAAACACAGCTTCGATGATGACATCAGCACAAGCAATACCATGCCCTTCTGGGTCGGGTATCAGGTTATCCATGGCCATTTGAATCAAGCGTGGCTTACGTAATTTTTTCTTATATAAGGTGTATGCACGACCAACAGCAGGTGCAATTTGGGCATAGGACTTGTCTTGTAAAGTGACACGAATACCGCGTAATGCGCACCAAGCGGCGATATCGCCGCCCATAACACCAGCGCCTATAACATGAACGTGCTTGGCTTTAAAATCACTGTCTTTCGCAAATGCTTTTAAACGCTCACGCAATAAAAAAGCGCGGATTAAATTTTTGGAGGTATGGCCTTGAGAGATCAATTGTTCAACTGAATCAACTTCTTTTAAATAAGCCCTGTCGCCAAATCCACCCTCTTTTTCCCAGAGATCAATAATTGCATAAGGTGAGGGATAATGTTGCTTTCGCACACGCTTAGACACATTGTAGCGCATCAAAATAGCAAGAAGCTTTCTAATCCATAAACTGTTGCTCAAATCATCTAGAAAAGACAACTTATGCTTAGATGGTTTGTTTTTAATAAAATAAACCGCCGCTCTTTTTAGCTGACGAAGGGGTACAACATCATCAACCATACCCAAATTTTTTGCTTTAACAGCAGCAAGAGCACTACCAGTTAAAATAACTTGTGATAAGGCTTTAAACCCACCAATTAATTGAGGTAAACGCACTGATCCACCCCAACCCGGATGTATGCCCAGCATAACTTCAGGCAATCCTATGCGTGTGTCCTTGTCATCACTGGCTATTCTATAAGTACATGCCAATGCCAACTCATAACCCCCACCCATACAAAAACCATCAATCATAGCAACAGAAGGTATGGTTAAAGCTTGCAGTCGAGCAAATACCGCTTGTCCTTTTTGTAAAAAATCCACTGCTTGTGCTGAAGTTGCAAATGCTGAAAATGCATTCACATCAGCACCAGCTATAAACCCTTTGTGTTTCATTGAATAAATCACCAATCCAATAGCGTTTTTATCCAATGAAATTTCTTGCAGAAGGCTGTTAAACTCATCTAATACTTCTTCATTAATGCTGTTAACACTCGCATCCGATCGATTGAATCCCAACCAAAGAATACCATCATGGTCTCGCTGCATGTCCCAATGTTTATAATGAATCATCCCTTCACCTCTGTCACACGTTCAAGATACATAGCGCCACCCTGTCCACCACCAATACAAATAGAGGCCATACCGCGTGACTCGTTTCTTTGTTCCATGGATTGCAAGACATGCAGTACAATACGAGCGCCACTTGCACCTATTGGATGTCCTGCTGCAATTGCACCACCGTCCCTATTTAATTTATCCAGGGATGGCGCACCTAAAGCATGTTTTAAGCCTAATTGAGTGATGCAATAGTCTTCATCATTCCAGGCAGCAATACAACCAAGAACTTGCGCTGAAAATGCTTCATTTATTTCCCAGCAATCAATGTCTTGTGGGTTTAGTTTTTGTCTTTCTAAAATAGGTGTTACCGCATGTACAGGACCAAGCCCCATCTGCGACGGATCAAGTGCAGACCATTGGGAATCAACAATTTTTCCTATAACTTTCAACCCATGTTTTTTAACAGCCTCAGCACTGGCCAATAACAGCAAACAGGCACCGTCTGTAATTTGTGAGCTGTTTCCAGGAGTGACCATACCGTATTTTTTGTCAAAAAAGGGCTTTAATTTTGCTAATTTCTCAACTGTTGAATCAGTGCGTATTCCATCATCTTGTAAATACACATGCCCTGAATAATCGATAATTGGAGCCACTTCGGTCATTCTATTTTCATGATAGGCTTGAGCTAATTTTAAATGACTTTGACTGGCAAAATCATCCATTTGCTCACGAGTAATATTAAATCGATAAGCGACCTTTTCAGCAGTTTGCCCCATGTTAAGCCCAACAATAGGATCAGTAAGTCCCCTGAGGAGCGCAATAACGGGCGCAAGGAATGAAGGTCTTAGTTGGGTTATGAGTCCCATTTTTTGACCGAAACTCTTAGCCGACATCCAATTAGCCAACCAAGATGCCATTTTTTGATTAAACAATAAAGGCGCATGACTCATAGCGTCAGTGCCGCCAGCAAGGATTAACTCACTTCGACCACTGGCAATTTGCATGGCTGCGTTGTCTAGTGCTTGCATCCCTGAAGCGCAATTTCTCATCACTGTAAAAGCAGGTACCTTGTCACCACATCCCAAACGTAAAGCGACCACACGGGCAATATTTGCTTCATCAGGTCCTGGCATGGCACTGCCGATAATGACTTCATCCAGTTCTGTTGGGGAAAACGGCTGTCGATTGAGCAGGGTCATACCCGCAGCAACTGCTAAGTCTGACCCAGTAAATCGCCCAATTCCTTTAGCCTTTAAAAAAGGCGTACGGCTTCCATCAACCACATAAACTTCTCGACCATCTAAATTCGACCGCTTCTTCATTAGTTCTCCTTTCATGGCGGTTTTGAATTAAATCATACAGCATTATTGTCGTCGCGTTAACATTATACGACATTTAATATTAGCACTTAATATTGTATTAATAATGCGATTATATAATGCAAATGTAGTTCAAATAATTTATAGAGATCGTGATGCAAGACAAACAAGATAATGTGCAGCAAGTACACCGAGACGGGCGTCTACAATCTAAAACCAGCCCAAGTACTGGCTGGGGTTTGACCCCAGATTGGACTAAGATAAGCCTAAACTCAGAGCGAAAGCATAAAACCACCTTGAATGTCCATAATATTGGCAATTTGGGTTTGACTCCTGACTGGAAGCGTATACACCTATTGAATAGCCACAACATTAACCGTTTAGGTTTAACTTCTAATACTACAATGCCAAGTAATACTGCCAATAAACCCAATACTGATGCGAACGAGCCCATCTATATGACACTCTCAAACATAGGTGTCAGAATCGGTTTTACTAGTTTTCTAATTACATTATTCACCCATCCTGCCAATTCAATTATAACCAACAGCCAGTCCAAACAAGACATGCGCCTACCTCTAGTGTTAGCGGTAATGAAAAGATCATTTCCAGCAAAAGTGATAGAAGGTCAAACCAAGGGGGTTGTTTGCGTAACAAGCAAACACGTAAAAGATGTTGAGCCAAATATGGTTTTACTTGGTGCCAATGATCAAATAAGCTGTGAGTTGGAACGAGGCACTGAATCTGCCACTCGAGCTACTAGAAAAAAAGGCCCCTTTTTTCTTGATCCCTTGTTTTTATCCATAGTTGGCCCGCAAGTGGAGCTTTTATTCACCGCTGCTGCAAGCAATAAAGCAAAATTAGCAGGTTTTGGGATTACAGAAATACCTAATTCCATACACAATAAAATACAGTTAACAAGCATGGCCTATCCTATAAAAACCATAAATGGTTTCTGTAATTTTGGATCCATGTTGATTGGCTCTGATAAAATCAGTAAATGGCTTACAACAGGAGCATACCCCATTAAAGATGAAGGAGTATCTGCATTATTGGGTGGCTCACTTATGGGAATGATTAACGCTGCGATAACGCATCCGCTAGGTGAGGCTGCTGATCTTTTAGCAAAAGAAAGCAAACTGGATGGGAATAAAAAGCTTGTTGTGCCTAGTAGTTCAAGTTTCTTTCAGCAAGCAGTGCTGCCTCGGATAAAAACCGAGGGTTTGCTTTCATCAATAGGCGCTTTTTATAGAGAAACATGTCAAGCCCGTTTGTTACCAAAGATGGCAAATTCAGCTATTACCCTTGGCCTGGTACAGTTTTTAAGCCAGCAGATGAAGGAAGAAAAGCCTGTGACCGATTTATTGCTTTGGGTTAATGCTGGAACAAAAGACGCGGAAAATGACAGTGATGAAAGAAAACTTCTCGCAATACTTCCATAATAATGTTTAAAAGCACACCCCGAAAAAGCCACATACTTAAAATTTTTATAATTTAAAGTTCAGAGTCATTGACGACACACAAATACCTGCTTATAATCCGTTTCCATTGATTGGAGAGATGGCCGAGTGGTCGAAGGCGCTCCCCTGCTAAGGGAGTATGGGAGAAATTCCATCGAGGGTTCGAATCCCTCTCTCTCCGCCAATTAATGCGCCCGTAGCTCAGCTGGATAGAGTATCTGGCTACGAACCAGAGGGTCGGAGGTTCAATTCCTTCCGGGCGCACCAATTATCGATGACTTACGTAAGTCATTGAAGGGCTTAAAAAGTGGGTGTAGAAAATTTGTCAAGCAAATCACCCACATTTTTATGACACACCAAAATCATCTCTTATTTTCATAAAACTCATTTAAATTCAAGTAACCATTCAGCACAATTGGGCGTACAGTGACCGATTGCGCCAAATGCTCAATAAAAAACACCTCAGCTTGGCGAACCAAAGAGTTTTGTTAACCATTTAACTGCAACCGTCGCATGCGGCGACATCACTGGTACGATGGGGGCCGTGAGGCTACTCCTCCTACTCACGCTGTAAAATGCGCCAAGATTGGAAAAATCCGTAGGCACGCTCGGTCTACTAGAACTGTCCAAGGTATAAGCCCAGGTGTTGCCGCTGTCTTTGCTCGTAGCTATTAATGGATAAAAGTCAGTGCCATTAGAATAAGCACCTGCAGCCACGCAGGCCTGTCCGGTGCAGTTCACGTCGATAAATTCACCAAGAGTGGAAAAATCCACAGGCACGCTCGGTGAACTAGAGCTGTCCAAGGTGTAACTCCATGTGTTACCACTGTCTTTGCTCGTGACTATTAAGGGGTAAATGGCAGTACCATTAAAATAAGCCCCTGCAGCCACGCAGGTCAGTCCGGTGCAGCTTGTGCTGTTAAATACATAAGAGCCAGTCCCTCCCCCGGTAACATAATCAACAGGCAAAGCCGTTGTATAGCTGTCAACAGTAAAAACCCATGTGTTACCGCTGTCTTTACTCATAGCTACTAATGGATAAATGGCCGTGCCATTAGAATAAGAGCCTGCAGCCACGCAGATCTGTCCAGTGCAACTTACACTAGTAAATACAGCAGAGCCTTTCCCTTGACTCCCAGTAACATAATCACTAGGCAAAGTCGTTGCGCTATCAACAGTATAAGTCCATGTATTGCCGCTGTCATTGCTCGTAGCGATTAACGGATAAGTGTTGTTGGCTCCCGTATTAGAATAAGCACCTGCAGCCACACAAGTCTGTCCAGAGCAGCTCACACTGGTAAATACAGAAGACATCCCCCCTGCCCCAGAAACATAATCAACAGGCAAAGCCGTTTTATAGCTATCAACAGTAAAAATCCATGTGTTGCCGTTGTCTTTACTCGTAGCTACTAATGGATAATAGACAGTGCCATTATAATAAGAACCTACGGCCACGCAGGCTTGTCCGGTGCAACTCGCGCCGGTAAATGCGCCAACAGTGGAAAAATCCGTAGGCACGCTCGGCGTACTAGAGCTATCCAGAGTATAACCCCATGTATTACCGCCGTCTTGGCTCGTAGCTATTAATGGGTATTGGGCAGTGCTGTTAGGATAAGTACCTGCAACCACACAGGTCTGTCCGGTGCAGCTTGCACTGGCAAAAACACCAGTGTTATTGGCTGTACTAAAATCCCCAGGCACGCTCGTTGGAGTCAAGCTATCCAAGGTATAAACCCATGTATTGCCACTGTCTTTACTCGTAGCTATTAATGGGTAAATGGCAACGCCATTAGAATAATTACCTGCAGCCACGCAGATCTGCCCAGTGCAGCTCGCGCTGGTAAATACAGAATCGCTACTCACCACCCAAGTAACATAATCAGCAGGCAAAGTCGTTGTATAGCTATCAATAGTATAAGCCCATGACACGCCCCCATCCTTGCTAGTGGCTAATAAGGGATAATAATAATTGCCTGCATTGGTGCTCTGATAAGCGCCAGCAGCAACAACAGCAGGTGCGGCATTTGCCTGTTTTACATTCAAAGGGGTAGCAGCAGTAGTGCAACTAGAGCCTTTACACAACACAAAACCGGATTGTACAGGTCTCGTAATATCAAGCTGTAGCGTACAGCTGGTATGAGAAGGAAGCGTTATTGGATTTTGACAATACTTGGTGTTCTGAGTGTTTTGTGTCACTGATGCCGGAAGTCCTTGCAGTGAGTAACCTAAGCGAGTTGTACTTGTGTTATTAGTAACAGTGTAATAAGCAGAGACGGCTTCGCCTGCATAAAGAGACGTAGGAAGAACGAGTCCCTCAGTTGGTATAATACTAAAATTAGCAGCAAATGCAGCAT
Organism: Legionellales bacterium; assembly: GCA_044445305.1. Taxonomy (GTDB): domain Bacteria; phylum Pseudomonadota; class Gammaproteobacteria; order Legionellales; family Legionellaceae; genus Legionella. The sequence continues at coordinate 7,378 of JBIODT010000076.1, forward strand.
CTGTAGTGGCTAAAAGTGCTGCGATTGCCAGGGATATAACCGAAAATTTCACTTCAGTTGCGTCTGGTCTGGAGTTGTATTTTTGAAATGAGAAAGTCCTTTGATTCATGTAACTAGTCCTATAAAAAGTTGTATTCAAGATCTCATCTGAAATAACTTATTTGAGCTCATATCTCCAGCGGTAACAATAAAAAGGCTAAAGATCGTGCCCGAAATAACTTCCTGTTTTAGCATCAAATTATGGTGCTTACAATATTGCCGATTATTTTAATAAGCGTTTTATTCATCTGGCCACCCATTAATTTTAATATCTAAATGATCCAGTAACGCAATGACATCTGGGAATGAAAAACTGGCATGAGTTACTGTATTATACTTGATATCAATATGGTAATTCGTGGCATTTGTAAAATCTGAGTGCTTTAAATTGGTATTCATGAATAAACTATTCTGTAAGTCAGTACCCATGAAACTGGCATGATTCAAGTTAGCCTCTCTAAAATCAACATCATGAGCCTTACAATCCTCTATGATTAAATCGGCAAGTTCTAGGCTGTAAAAACTCGAGTGGCTTATGTTGCTTGCAAAAAAATAGAGCGGGCTTGTAAGTCTAACCTGCGGCCAGCTTAATTCCGTCCAATTTATCCCCGCAAGCTTTGAGTTCTTAAATGATACCTCAGCAAATTTACAACAAGGAAATTTAGAAAGAGACAGATCACAGGATTCAAAATCACATTCATTAAACGTCACTTTATTGAAAATAACGCCAAGAAATTTGCAGTCTTTAAATTGACAATTATAAAAATCAATATGCTCAACTTGTGCTTCTTCAAAAAGAAGTTTATTAAATGTTTGATCAGAGTAGGTCTTGAGCTTAAATGTAGACATCATTTTCTCTTGTTTGAATTAAGCATACCTTGGACCTGTCAATTGATTTAGGTCTCCAAAATCCGCACGTTGTGACAGAGATTGCTTTCTATAGAGGAAGAAGGCTCAATACGACCATTGATAAAATTTAGGATATCATCTTTATGGTCCTTAGTATTGCCCCCCAATTATTGAACATAAGGTTGTGCACGCCAACTGAAAATTGTCTCGCTAGGATTAATATTGGCTTTTCCAAAAGGTATGTGCATTATTTTCTCTTGTACCACTTCATCCTTTTAGGTTTTTAATATCATATTCAAACCACCCATGAGTGTCGTCCCAGATATTAAGTGCGTTTCTATCAAAAATCTGGCCGCTAGAAACAACAATGGGGTGGTTTTGATGAGTAGCTGAGTTGTCGGGCCATGAGCCCGACCTACTAACTGACTTAAATATGCACTGACATTTTGACGGGAAAATGATCGGAGGAATATGGCGCCTCTGCATCCTCACAATATAATTTAGTAGCGCGCCTGTTAATTTCTTCTCGTGATGGGCAGGGTTTTACCCGTTGCCCCTGCTCAAAAAACAGCACTTTAGTTTTTGTAACTTGGCTTTTATTTTGAACTGGTGGCATGTTTTTAGTAAAAACAGCATCATAGGCAACATCCAGTAATGATTTCCCTTCCTCGTTCAAGGTCTTTATTTCACCAAGAAAAAACATCCTTATGCTTTCTCGGCAGCTATTTACATCATAGTCACCTAGTCCTTTCTCGGCCCTGGTTAATTCATCAAGCAGATTTTTATATGCATTGCGTTTGGCTTCTGGAAGCAGGAATAAAATATCATAGGGATATGGAAGAAAGGTTGCGCCGGGGGTTTTTGTACTCAGTTCTTCGCTTTCCCAGCAAAAGCCATATTTTTTAAATATATCAATTTGCTCAGGGAATAATTCATTTACTTTGGTTTTATCGAATTGATTGAAATCACCAAGAACAATTAAGGGATATTTTATCTTTTCAAGTTCGTTGCAAAGTTTTTCTGCAGCCATTAATTTATGATTATTAAGGAGCGCAAAATGATTGCTGGAAATAACAACTGTTTTTCCGGTCCCCTTGTGGGTTAACTGAATCATCTGGGATGAGCGCGTATGATCATTGCCGAGATTATGCTCAATTCTTTCCTGCGTTATTTCGCTTTCTTTGCCAAGTTCAGCTTGCCATGGCAGTCCATTCTTTGTTAAATATACTTGAGGCAGTTCTTCTGCGTCATACACCGCCGGGTCATAAGCAAACACAAAACTCAAGGACATTTTATCCGGATTATACCTTGTCACAATAACTTTATAATTATGTTCGTTCCAGAACCTTTTCAAGTTAGGAACGATTGCATCTTCTATTTCCTGAAGTGCAAAAATACCATCTTTTGTAAATCCTTTAGTGCTGGCCTCAAAAACTTTCTGGTTTGTGAAGAACCGATCTGATGCAGAATACTTTTGTTTTTCAAATATTTTTATACCCAACCCTCTAAAACTATTCATATTCCATAAAAAAATTCATGGTTTAATGTGTGCCGATGGGGTTGACAATAC
>JBIODT010000077.1:0-9812 GCA_044445305.1 Legionellales bacterium
ATCAGACACTTTAGGATCGATGAATATGAAAATAATATTATTAGCAGGTGCGCCCGGCAGTGGGAAAAGTACTCAGGGTACGGCCTTAATGAATATGAATGCACAGATTAAGCATTTGTCATTAGGTGACGTAGTACGCAAAAATCCTAAGCATCCGATTACTTGCAAATACCAGGAATTAATCAATAGTGGCGGCTTACTTCCCGATGACGTTATATTCGAAATTTTGAACGGTGAACTCACCAAACTTAAAGACCAGGATATTGTTTTACTCCTCGACGGCTATCCCAGAACCGACGCGCAGTATAAGCAATTTAAAGACGCATGGGGTCTTCCTGATGGGCTAATTCATTTGGATGTAGACCTTGATTCCCTGCATGAGCGTTTGCACTACCGAGACAGCTCGCGTGGTGATGATAATGAGAACGCCATTGCCAAACGCTTGGATTTTTACGGCACAACCACGAAACCTTTATTGGGCAAGATAAAAGACGAGCTGAAAAAAAAGGCTATTACTGGTAAGGGGGAGACCATTCAGGCAACAAGCCATTACCTGTACGCACAATTACAACGCATACCCTCTGTTCATAAGGTTTTAAGCAGTAAAATGGAAGAAGAACCTGCCCCATACCCCCTAAATTCACCGGTTAAACCGGTTTGGGCTTATTCTGTTTTTTCACAATTATGGCAAACCGGTAGTGAGTATTTTGCAATTGATGCGGTACAAAAAGGTTATAAAACAACCAATTTTTCCTTTTCAATGTTGGGTAAAAAAATTGTTTATTTAGAAACAATGCCCGAGGTGCAGGCGGTGTTAAGGGTACGCAGTGATCTCGGGCCAGTTTATCGTCATTTTTCTATTGCTGCCGGGTTAAAATATGATTTTGTTGCGACGAGTAGCCACAATGCCAATTCATATCATTTGCCTAATAAGCAAGTAAATATCTGGAGGGTTATTCATGAGGCTCTTCTTCTGTCATTGAGAGCTGATGATGTTCGCATCAAACAGTTAATGGATAAACACTTGGACCAAACTTTTTTCGCAGAAAAAACCTTTGATTTAGACAGCACCTTTGATAACTTTTTTTGTGGTTTTTGGTCTGAATATTTATTTGGCAATAAAGTGTCAGCAGACAGTTATATGGAAACCCGGGAACAGTTGTTGGCTGCGATGAGACAATGTTTTTATACTAATAACTACAAAGGCTTGGATCCCTCTGGCTTATCCAGCTATTTATACAGCCATGGCGTTCGTGGTCAAATAAATCTTGCTAAAGACAAGATTAAACAGTTTATGCATAAATCAATGCCCGATTCCTTGCTTGAACGCTTTAGGGCAGCGATAAACACCATTAATACCTCACGAAATCTGGAATTATCTAAAAAGATTATTGATGAGATTTTAGCAGACAACCTGTTTGATTTAATTTTTGAACCTGATTTTCTTGAAAATGTACTTTATGAGGCTGTAGCTGCCGCAGTTAAGGAAAATGCAGATTTACATGTTCTCAAAGAACGCAATTATGTCTATGCGCAAGGAATGAAACAGGGATTCCTTTACCCCATCCGTTCACGGGTTTTAGAAGAGGCTGTGACATTGACTGATGGAACTGCCATTCCCGCTGGGAGTGTTGTTTATTTGAACTTAAAGAAAGCAGGCCTCTATCATTCGACTGGAGCGCGACGTTGTGTTGGGCAAGCTTATACTCATTGTTTTAAAGAACATTTGTTTGATCGCTTGGCATCGGTTGAATTTAAAGTAAAAGGGGTTAGCTATCCTGAAGCAAGAGTAGGAAGTGATAACGTTCCTATGTCTCCAGAGCGTTATCAAGTCAGTTGGCGCTTAAAACGTGATGAGGCCATGCGTTATTTACCTGCTCATGATTATAAGGGAACTAATTTTTTCGATGTATTAAGTTTACATCAACACACTGGTTTGAATGCACAAATGGTCAGGCAATGCGTGTTAAAAATAAAGCGCTTCATGCAAAAAAATAAAGTTAATTTAGGCGATGTGGTGATTGTTACTCCTGAAGTGCGCGGTCTTCCTATAGCCTCTCAAGTCGCTTATGAACTTAAGCTGTCTTTGTATGTTATTCGCAAACAAGGTGGCTATAAAATGGCTAAACATGAAGTGTATACAGAAAGTTATGATAAGGGGTATGGCGATCCCGATGCCGTGGAGTTACCCATAGCTAAAGTCAAAGAAATGGCAGGCAAACAGATTGTATTTATAGATGATGGTATTGCTAGCGGTAAAAGCGCTATGGCTTGTATTCACTTGCTGGAAAATCATTACGAGCCAGGTGAAAAAGCAGCTAGAGTACCAATGATATTGACGCTTTTAAAGCATGATTATACCCCTATAGATCCTAAATTATCGGAGCATAGGCTGGTTAAAACCTTGTTTGATTGTAACAGTAGTCAAAATAAAATTGCTTTGCCATTAGAGCATGCTAGGCCTGTTAATGCTTAGAGGGACTGGGTGGGTAGAACGCTCAGAGTGAGCTGGCTGTTCTACCCACCCATCATGTGCTTTTTTAAAACAAACAGAATTAAATATGGTAGAACAGTCGCAATTAAACTAATTTGGTGAGCTTGTATGCAAAGTAAAACGCTGATTCATGATTTTTTTGATGCCGTTAGAATAAAGAAAATCCACATAGAAGTAATGCCAAGAGTTTGTTAATTGCTATACAGAAGACAACAACATCCCCAAAACTGCAAGAACTCATGCACGAGCAATTGGTAATAGCGGAAGGTAAAAATCCCCACGGCTTTTTTAACAGATTGGCAAACCCGCACCATCGTAATTTAAAAGCGACTGAAGACAGATATAATACTATCGTTAACAGTTGGACCAGTGTACCGCAACTAATGATGAATAAAATAGTTCCACCTCCGCTGGCGGCGGCTGCTGCTTCGTCCTCATCGGCAGCAGCAGAACCCCCTCTAATGACATTCGGATAGCTGCTTAGAAAAAATAACGGTGCTCTCTCGGGAGTTCAGATTACCAATGCCCAATGTTTGGCATAGAAAACCATGGCTCTTGTTTTAGTAGGGCTTCCCCTTGTTGCAATAATTCAATGGAAATATTGTCAGGCGAACGGATAAAAGCCATATGGCCATCACGAGGAGGTCGGTTAATAATAACGCCTGCTTCCTTTAGTCGCTGACAGGTTTCGTAAATATTTTCAACGCCATAGGCCAAATGTCCGAAGTTTCGCCCTTCTGAATAGGATTGTGGATCCCAATTGTAGGTTAATTCAAGCAGAGGCACTTTTGCCGTGTCAACGTGTTTGCAATCTGCAGGGGTGGCTAAAAATATCAGCGTAAATCGACCTTGTTCGTTTTCCGTGCGTTTGACTTCTATTAACCCTAATTTATTGCAATAAAAATCAAGCGATTCTTCCAGGCTGGATACTCTGACCATAGTATGTAAGTAGTTCATTAATATTTCCTCTCAATAGGGCTTATGTACTCAATAAGTGTATAGCATACAATACACATTGCATTGTACCCTTTAAAAAACAACTCTAATGCATGGGTTTTTTCTTTCAATTTTAATCAGTTCTACAATTTCTGAGTAATCATTGTAACGGCTCACAATAATTGCCCCTAATAAAATACACCCTACTAAGTCAGGTAGCTACTGCGCATTTTATTGCATATCATGCACCCACTGGCTAATTATTATCATATCAACTAAAGGAAGATGTTTATGAAAGCAGCTCAAGATCAAACTCAAAAACAATTTGAGACCGTAGTCTCCCAACTCCCTCCGCAAATGCGTGTTGAGATGTGTGAAGATATTATGTTCCCAGCAATTTTAAACTTGCTGAAGGAAAATGCACTAATCATTGATCGCATGCATGGCCCTGAGTCCGCCCAAGCGATCGCCGAACAAAGGCAAACATTCATAGAGCTGTTTAAGCAGGAGGGGATAGATCCCCGCTTGAAAAACAATCAGATATCCTTAGAAGAAAAATTGTCTGTATTTAGACCTTCATTTATGGAACTGTGCCAGCAATCCATAGATGCGCTTATCATGCTCTGCGTGCGCGGTGCTGCGCTTCAAGACCCACCTCCCGAGTTATTAGAATTACAAGCACTTTACATGAAACAAGCAGAAACCATATACGATGGATTAACGACCCAACCCCAGATAGCCGCACACCCACAAGCATTCTTTCCTCAAGTAACGCCTACTAAACAACCAGTCAACGCAGCCAATGGGTGTTGTCTTTTATTGTAGCTGTAGCGCATTTCACATACGTCTTGTTAATACGCTCTCTTAAGCTGTCGTCCCCGCGTAGGCGGGGAGCCATTGAGGATAGTGTTGTCCAATCAGATTTATTTTCCACTGTTGATATTCGGTGTTCTCGGACTTTTTAACACATCAACTAGTTACTTTTTGTCATTTTTGTATTAAAATTGATTTTTTTTTGGAACATATAGTATGATGCCTAACAAATCACTTCGGTTACAATTAAGACCCGGCTTCTTTTCTCAACCTAAACGAGCAACTCCGGTGGTTGCCGCTGTGTCAACGTTAGCATTCTTAGTTCCTGCTTGCCTCAAACTAACACCATTAGGTGAGTCTCTACATAAAGCTACAGATGATAAGAATAGTGCACAAGCTAATTATGAGAATGCTTTGAATGCATTCGCTCAAACCGAAAGTCAACTCATAGAAGCGCAACAACGGGTTATTGATTTGAGTTGTGCTATGACCCAGTATCCTGCATACAATACGGCACTAATACGATTTCAAGAACAGATTATAAATTCTACTTTGTCGATACCCGATGTTTTACAAACATTTTGGGGTCTGTCAATGATCCCCAATCAATTGCTTACGTCCCAAGATACAGAAACCCTGAGTTATCAGGTCTTGATACCCAAGACTTGTTATACAGAAGAGTGCAGTGGTGGTTCAGGCGGCGGTGGCGGTGAAGGCGGCGACTCAAGGGATGCATCTGGAGAAGAGTGCGAAGAAATAGCCTATGCTTGTCCTTACTGGATAACAGAATATTACACCCAAATCACCACGTATCATGATACTGAAAACAATATTCTTCAAGGACCAGGGACAAACTTATCATCATTAAATTGTGGCTATTATTCGCGTAACTTTCAAATAGGCGCGCCACAACTTTATATTATTTCCGAAAGCCCGCCAGTGACAGCAGGTAGCCCAGATAGTGGTACTGTTTATGTTGATATAAATCGCATTTTGGGAGCTCAAGTTCCGGGGCTGCAAGTGCTAGATGGCGCAACGTTTAATCCTGATTTGATGGTGCCAAATACTGGTCCGCAAAATAACTCAATGAATTCTATCGCGGCTCAATTATTCCAATTTCTTGGTGCCTCCGTTGCCTTGTTTAATACAACGGGTTCCAATTATCCAGCATTGCAAAAAATGATTAATGGTACTATTCCGACCCTGATGGCAAATGCAACTGCTTTAAATTCAACCGTTCAAGCTCAAGCACTAATTTATGCAAAGCAACAAGCATTATTTGAAGAAGCGGATGAGCAGTTTTCTCAAGGGCTGGCAATATGGCTTCCCTTGTTGCTGGGTATACCAACGGCTTTGACGTTGATCACCTATATCATGATGACACGTTATAGCGCCTCGGAGTCTCCCTCACAAAAGCGGTCAACAGTGGCAGTTATTGAACAGGAAGAACTACCTGTCAATACTATTTTACCTCGAGAAGTTGAACTGGATGTAGTTGTGCATAGACCAGGTTAACTCGCTAATAAATGGCGCAGGTCGAGAACAGGCGCCAGAATCTAATTTCATCCGATAGAAACCCAATGTCTTCATGTTTGAGAGGTAAATACCGTATTTTATACGCTGTTTTTTGTTCATTAAAAGAGCAATAATAGCTGTGTTAAAAATAATTAGTCGCCAATCATGACTTACTTTGTGATTGAAAAAATGGGAGTACATCAACATGACAGAAAGAGAACTGGAGCTAATAACATTAATGGCCACAGATAAGCATCTGTTTTTGCTTGGTGACCATGTCCGTAAACAATTAGCAAGTATGCATTTTAAAGGCAGCAGTGCCGAGTTTCTCCATCATCCTGAGTTAATCAAATATACAGGGAACAACCGTTATAAAAATTTGCACATTTGGCACTTGATTGCCACCTATGTTGCAGCTCATGACAAGCAGAAATTAAAGCAACAGATCTTTTCAAACCTAGAAAATAACTTGGTACAAAAGTTTTCAAAGTTTAATGCATTAAACGAAGTAGGTCAGGCCATACTTCCTTTGGAAATGACTCATCCTGATTTTATTCAACCTCTATTTGCAACTGCAGATGAGCCTTTAATCAGTTTATTCATGAAGTATTTGCCACTTCCAAAGCAGGCGGTTTTTGACGAACTTACCGTCCCGCCCAATATTGCCGCCCAAACCCGCATCGCACAACATGCAATCACATCAGTTCTGCAAAAAAACAACATGGATCTGCAGGGTGTCGAAGAAAAGATTATAAAAATACAAAGATCGTTCAGAATCAAGCGTCGAATGAGAGAAGAAATGAATCGCCTTGCTAATATCATCGATGGCTATGATACAGAAGACATTGAGGAATCTGTAGCACAAGCACAAAAACTCGAGAAGGCCAAGTTGCTGTTACAAGAGGCAAGCCAAGCTTATACTCCTAAATGTGACGCCGCATTATCTAAACGGATAACCAATTTTGCAAAAAAAATGGATTTATATCAAACCATTCGTCACATAACGTCCTCTAGTGCAATCGAATCTATTTTTAATGAGTCACTTTATGGCCGACGCACGTTATTGCAATTCTACATTCCCTTCCAACCAGCAGCTTTATGGGCTAGCGACATTGTAAATGGTGATGCTAATGCCGTCTGCTGTGGACCGAATCTTATCGATCCCAAAGCAAGTGGTGAAATTGAAATTGTACTTGATTTGAAAAAGGTCATTCAATCTCACCCAGCGGCGTTTTATAAAGTATGCGATCTTGGGTTTGATGGGAATATCATCAGAAACGTGCCTTTCCTGGATGAGCAACTTAAGTTCACTCTAGTTACAGCACTAAGATGTCCAACACCCAATACGACTCCCATCCGATTCCTAAGATCTGGTGGAGCACTTGCAGCCTGCGCAGAATTACCAAGGCACTCGCTCATAGGGTATGATCTAAAAAACATGAGTCAAATTCTTACTCTTAATTTTTTTAAATTCATGGACCATGCAATCTACGGAGAAGATTATATTGCCAATCTATACAAAAAATTAGCACAAATGACCGACGAACAGTTGGAACTCTTTTTGAAGCAAGTTGCAAGCGAGTTCACGAAAACAGCAGAGTTCAATTTCTACGGTGCTTACAAACTGGATTTATCATCTGTCTTGACCATTTCAAAGAAAGGCAAACAGGATCATAATTACACGCTTAACTTAAACGCCCTGTGCCACTCTTTAAATTCAGGAAATTTGCAGATGCTGGTGGAGGCACAAACCATAATACCGACGTTATTCAAAAGCTATCGTTTCCTCGATTATTTAATTTCAGTCAATTCCAACCCGCTGAGCAAACGGGCATTGGATGTTTTACGTAAGCAATGCCGTGTACCTGGATGGCTTAACAATGACTATTATGACGCACTGATCATTGATGAAAGTGATGAGGCTCTTTTTATTGTTGAACCCAAACAAGAGCCTCAAACCAGTATTGATGCTGATGTAAACGAAGATCCAATTGCTCCAGGTGCCATTGTGCCAACAAAAGAGGAAGTCCGTATGGAACAAAAAAATACGCAAGTAGTGGTTGATCCAGCAATGAACCACCATAAAGATCAGTGCAGTGTCATCTCAACTGCGGTGCTGGAATCAACAACATTGACCACAGCAGTTGCAGACACAAGCGTCTCTGCCGCAACATCTTTTATTGAAAGTCAACCAAGGAGCCAGATGACGCATGCTCAAGAAGTACAGCAAGTGACAGACCACCAGCCGTTACCTCAAGCCCCACCTAAAAAGGAATCAAACTCTCTATTTGATAGTATGATAACAATAACACCTGACGTTAATGCGGTAACTCTGCTTATTAATAAATCACCCGCACGGGCTGTTCTCATTCTAGAAAGCATTGATCAAGATGGAAAACACATTTTAAGGTTTGTAGAATATATTCCCACAAGTTCTAGTGAATTGGCTGCCAACAAAGCAAGCCATGGCAACATCCATGACTGCACATTACAGAGTCCATTTAGGCGCAACCTAAAGGAAATAACTGATGACATTAAACACTACAATTCTGTAAGGCTTAATACCGAAAGATTGCATTCAAACAATAAGGAAAATATTTGCCCAGAAATTTATCCCTACTCTTATAGCACCTCGTATGGCATTACTAAAGAAAAAGCCGCGCAACTTATTTTGAATCTGTCTCATGAAAAAGACCAGCCACCCCAAGTTAGCGATTCAGCTTCGTATGCAACTCAACACCTGTCTAATATAGGTATTTCTCTGTCTTTAGGAAGGGATGAAGATCCGGCATTGGGATGCACCCCATCCTATCACTTTCTATTACAAGCATCCTGTGTGCTTCTATCAGTAGTTGGACTGGCTGCTTTAATTGTAGGAATTGTAGCAATTTTGGGTTGCATCACTGCTATAACTGGTGGTGCAGCAATAGCTGTAGCCGTTATTGGCGGAATTTCCGCTGTGGCTGGCGGTGCCGCCTTCGGGTTTTTTAGTAGCCATAAACCCAACGAAGCTTCTATTAGTTCGGAGCCACAGTTTGGGGAATGTCGCCCTGGAATTTAACTGACCTGAACGAGCTTGCAAGTTTAGGCCAGCTAAATACTTCCAATTATCCTTAGGGTCTGTTGACAATGCACCCCCACCCGCAGCTTGACCGCGGGACGTAGGCGCGAAGGATGAATTGTCAACAGGCCCTAGTACCGTTTCCATGCCATCCATCATTTTTGGTTAAAAAATTATGAACAGAGATCAGAGCACTGAAAGTCTTAATCTAGAGGTTCTTTCCAAACATATGCCTGGTGTTTTTCTGTGGAAAAAAGATCGTAATTCGGTGTATATGGAAGCAAATAAAGCGTGTACTGACTTGTTTGGTTTTTCCAATAGAAATGACGTAGGTGGTATGACTGATGCTGAGATTCCTTGCAAAATTTCAGAATGCGCACATTTGTTTCAAAAACAAGACATGCAAGTCATAAATACCGGCATGTCACTCAAAATATTAGAAATTCATCCGTGCATAAAGGACGAATGGAAAATTATGTTAAATACAAAAAATCCATTGTACGATGATAAAAATAACATCTATGGTACTTTTGCATATTGTCTTGATTTAACACATAGTATGGGAGAAATCATCCGTTTGCTTTCAAAAGTGGAAATGGGATCTTACGCCCCTAATAAGATAAAACAAAACAGCTATATTTTCAGCGACACGCCCTTAGATATCACCTTGACCAAAAGACAAATGGATTGTCTATTCTATTTGTTAAGAGGAAAATCAATCAGAGAAATTGCCGCTATATTAAATAAATCCCCTAGAACAGTTGAAAACTATCATGAGCAATTAAAAATAAAGTTTTCATGTCAGACTAAGTCTGAATTAATTGAGCTCACTATGAATAAAGGCTATTTAAATATCCTCCCCCCACATTTGCTAGGGCCATCTTTGTCAAAACTTATCTAGAGAACCTTCTTCAGGGGCTCACTTCTGCACTAGTATAACCCGCATTATGGAATAATTGAGAGCATTGTGTTAAAATAATAACTTATATTGCC
>JBIODT010000078.1:0-9806 GCA_044445305.1 Legionellales bacterium
GTCCAGTACCCATTAATAGCCTCGAGCAAAGATGGTGGCAATACTTGGAGCTATACTCTCGATAGCGCTACTGCAACCAGCGTCCCTGCGGATTTTAACAGCGGTGGCAGCTTTAACAGCGTCAGCTGCAGCGGACAGACCTGCGTGGCTGCAGGTTCTTATTCTAATGGCTCATCAGTCCAGTACCCATTAATAGCCTCGAGCAAAGATGGTGGCAATACTTGGAGCTATACTCTCGATAGCGTTACCGCAACCAGCGTCCCTGCGAATTTTAACAACGGTGGCAATTTTAACAACGTCAGCTGCAGCGGACTGGCATGTATAGCTGCAGGTGCTTATTCTAATAACGCTGGGGTCCAGTACCCATTAATAGCCTCGAGCAAAGACGGTGGCAATACTTGGACTTATACTCTTGATAACGCTACCGCAACCAGTGTCCCTGCGGATTTTAACAACTCTGGCAACTTTAACAGCGCCAGCTGTGGCGGACAGGTATGCGTGGCTGCAGGTTCTTATTCTAATAACACTGGGGTCCAGGTCGAGTACCCATTAATAGCCTCAAGCCAAGATGGTGGCAATACTTGGAGCTATACTCTGGATAGCACTACCGCAACCAGCGTCCCTGCGGATTTTAACCCTAATAGTAGCTCTGGCCAATTTAACAGCGCCAGCTGCACCGGACTGGCATGTATAGCTGCAGGTTCTTATTCTAATGGCTCATCAGTCCAGTACCCATTAATAGCCTCGAGCAAAGACGGTGGTAATACTTGGACTTATACTCTTAATAGCGCCAACGTCCCTGTGGATTTTTTAAATCAAGGCACATTTACCAGCACGAGCACGAGCAGCAGCATGTCATCACTCTTACCTGATTCTTTGGCGTTTCTTAATGACCAACATAATGCTCTTGAAGAAAGGCTGGTGATTGCTACAAAAAATAATAAGAAGCAATTCTAACTTGTAGAATAACTACCTAGCCCTGTTATACTGCGCGCTATAACAGGGAATTATTCCGAACAGGCCCCTTATCCAAGCGCGCCATTATAAACAATTAACGGAATTATCAATAATGTTTCTCTCCCAAACCATACCGATTGAAGGCATGGCCTTTATTGTAGTATTACAATTTTTATTGCTTGCCTGGTTTCTAAAAAAACAACAGCATCAACAAGCATTGATACAAGCCATGAAAGAGCAGCTGCAACTGACGATAACCAGTCAACTGCATCAATTACACATGGATTTAAGCCAGGCTTATCAAAACAGCCAAAACAATTTGAATCAAAAAATCGCCCAGGGTCAGCTAACCACCCAACAGCTCATCAGTGACGCCATACAAAAACAAATGACCGATGTCAGAGAACAAATAAGCCACAGCTTTAAGCAACACGCAAGCTCACTCACGTCTCATTTGCAACTGCTTACAGAAGAAATACGCGCGCACTTGCACGGCTTAACCCAGCAAGTCAATCATCAATTAACTGCAGGTTTTGAAAAAACATCATCGACTTTTATCGACGTAGTCAAACGATTAACCATCATTGATGAGGCGCAAAAAAAGATCACCGAGTTGTCCAACCATGTGGTCAGTTTACAAGATGTGCTGGTAGACAAGAAGGCCAGAGGTGCTTTTGGGGAAGTGCAACTGTCAACCTTAATCAGTAATATGATCCCCAGTGGACACTATCAAATGCAGTATACTTTATCCAACCAAAAACGAGCTGACTGTATGTTATTTTTGCCTGAACCCAGTGGCAATATAGTGATAGATGCGAAGTTTCCCCTGGAAAACTACCAGCGCCTGATTAATACGGACGCTGCATCGGTTGAGCGCAAATCACTACAACAACAATTTCGTCAAGACATTCAAAAACACATTAAAGACATTGCTGAAAAATACATCATAGCCAATGAGACAACCGATGGCGCCATGATGTTTATTCCAGCTGAATCTATTTTTGCTGAAATCCATGCCAATTACCCTGAGTTAATTGCGCTGTCACAAAGACTAAAAGTATGGCTTGTGTCACCGAGCACGCTAATGGCGGTGCTGACTACTGCAAAGGCAGTGCTCAAAGACGATGCCACCCGCAAACAAGTACACATCATTCAAAAACATTTACACGCCCTGGCAGACGACTTCCAGCGTTTTGAAAAACGCATGGAAAAACTAACCAAACACATTGATTTAGCCCATCAAGACGCCAATGAAGTCAATACTTCTGCTAAGAAAATCAGCTCACGCTTTCAGAAAATTGAATCAGTGGATATCGCGTTAGAGGAATTAGAAATAACTGTGGGTACACCAGAAGCTCTGGTTTAGAACTGAACTTTAGATCAGAGCTCATGAGCCTTTGATAAGTTCCAGAGTCCTTTGTCGATCCTTGGGATTGTTATTTAATTACCTGCGCAAAACTCAGATGATCTCGTCCTGTCCATAGTGTTTTAATTTTAAATGCATGATAGTATCACGCATTTAAATCGTAGCTATTCCACTTCATTTTCAATGAGGCGTGTTGGTAAATACGAGTCAATACATAAAGGAGTGATAACATAATGTTTAGACAGGCAATGGTTTTGGGTACGCGTAGCAGTGGTCGATTGGTTCAAATGGGATGGGAGTCCCCTAGCCTACCAACGCGACTGACTGTGATGGGCCGAGCACTTCCAAGTCAAACAAGAAGTATTTCCAGTAAAGTAAATAAAGACGGAAATATTGTCCCCATTTTTAGAGTAACGGTACTAAATCCGATTAGATTTTTACCGCAACAATATACTGTTTTTAGTGAGATATTCGGCAAATACACCGGTATTTATAACCCAGGGTTGAATTTTTGTGTGCCACTTATTCAGGAGTTGATTTTTGTCATTAATACAGAAAATGTATTTGCTGTGACACACCAAGAAGCAATTACCAGTGACAACGCCTCTGTTTCTGCCAATGCGGTTTTTTATTATACTATTGTAGGTGGTGAAAAAGCTGTATATAAAAATAGTGATTTACTTCGATCACTTGAAAATTTGGTGGTTACTAATTTAAGAGCGACGATGGGTAATATGACCTTAGATGAAGTTCTCAGAGGTCGAGCAGAAATGAATGCACAATTAAAACTTACTGTTGAGCCAGCTGCAAAAGAATGGGGTGTGATAGTTAATCGAATTGAGATTAAAGAAATTACTCCAGAGAAAAAATTAGTTACAGCAATGGACCAGCAAATGATAGCAGAACGGGATAGGCGCGCCACGGAAACGACTGCAGAAGGCAAAAGAAGGGCTACTGTTTTGGCAGCACAGGCTGAAAGGGAACGTATTGAACAAGAAGCACAAGGATGCAAGGCAGCAAAAATTTATGATGCTGAAGCACAGCTGGAAGTGGCCACCAGGGAAGCAGAAGCGCGTAGAAGACTTGCGGATGCTGATGCTTATGTGCGTGAAGCAACAGCTAAAGCGGAAGCAGCCGCGATTAAAGGGGTCGCTCAAGCATTAGAACACTCACCAGAGACCGCGCAATATCTTACTGCTCAAAAGGCGGTTTCCGCTTGGGGCGACATGGCAAGATCTCCAAATTATAAAGTAATGTTTTTCCCATCGGGAAGCAGTCTTGCCACACCCATGGCTCTAGCCAGTGAATTGTTGGGACATGATAAGCATCCAGGAGGTTCCGCAGCAGCACCAGCATCACCACCAGCAGCACCAGCTATGAAAAATTAGTAATCCTGGCTGAGCTGGCGGGTATTTGAATACAAGTGTTAGGGGCTGTTAACAATTCATCTCCGTGCCTACGCCCCGCAGCTACTCTGCGGACACCTGTCTGTACAAAGTCCAACACTCCATGAGTGTCGTCTCGGATATTTAGGGCTGCTTGACTCGCTTGCGAGCTTAGCAGCGTTTAAGCTAAGCTCCGGGGCGACACTCTTGGAGTGTTGGACTTTATACAAATAGGTGTCCACAGAGTAGGTCCTGCGGTCAAGCCGCAGACATATCGTTATTCACAAATATTGATGAACAAACCTGCCTGCGTACCGCTTGTTTCTTGTGTTGTTGCTGCGGCATAAGAGGGTGGCATAATATTTGACACAACAGCCGCCTCATATGGCGCACTGGGACTAAAAAACGATCCAAATCCTTGGGCAGCACTTGCAGCACCAGAAGGTGTGGGTACCTCTGATTTCATACGCTGCCACAGTGCTTGCATTTGCTCTTGATGCGCATTAAGTTGTTTGGTGACGTTATCAATAGTGGTTTGAGTGCGCGCTATTTCGTTTTCGTGCGTTGGAATAGTGACCCGTCTTAACTGAAGCACCTGTCTATTTTGTTGTTCTATCCTAGTGTTCTGAGCTTGAATTGTATTGTCATTTTCACCGATTTTCCCTAGTGCAGAGACTGCTTTATCTCTATAAACCAGGGCAACTGATACAGCAATCACACCGCCTAAGCCTAATGCCCCTGGAATGGCATAAAAGTATAATGGCGCGATAGAAAATCCATAAAACAAGCCTGCATTTAAAGCACCTACAACTGCCTGCACACCAGTAGCTACATACGCTTTTTTTGCTTTGTAACGAAAGTCGTGGCTTTCAGCTGTTAATTGCATGTTTTGCTCAGAAAGCCGGGCATTGCCAGCAAGCAATAGATCATTTGCTGCAGGAAGGTTGTTCAGTAAGGTTCTATTCTCATTTAATGTCTTTAATAAACTGCTTAATTGTATTTTATGTTGCGCTAAATCAGCACTTAGTCTACTGAAGGTTGCCTCCATTCCTAGACATTGCTTGAATAAATCAATGAGATTTTTTAATGTTGCATACTCAGCATCGCTCAGCTTTAAGCCAGGAGCCGCCAATTTTTTTTCTAATTCCCTCAAATAAAGAGCATGACTTAGGCTTGCTGTTTCTGCTTCCAAGCGTAACTTATGGTCATCTAATTGACGGTGCTCTAAAGTTATTCTTTGTCTAAGTGCTACAAGATTTTTGGGTTCTAATTGTTCTAAATGACTGTCCTCATGTGTTCTGGCTTGAGCACGCTTAAACCTTTCTGTGGCTCTTGCTTCTCGTTGATGGCTCTGATTGGGCAAAGTGACCTGAAGCTGAGTGGTTGTTGCTTCACACTCGCGTGTTAATTGTGTTAATTCACCAGTGCTTGTTTTTACAAGGTATTCCATATGACTAATATTCCCCCTTACTCCTTGTATGGTCTGTTCCAGCGCATTTTTGCCACTTGCTATTCGTTGGGCTTCCGCACGCAACCCCTCCAAACGTGTTTGCTCAGAGACGGTATGATCAGGAAGTGCATGATAGTGACGATGTCTATGCGGCGCGACCAGAAGCGGTGTAGTATGCTCTTCGTCTGTGGTACGAACTTCGCTGAGCTTTTCCTCTAAAGTACGAATTTCCTTTTGCACACCTGATAATGATGTTTGAATTGTAGCCAAACTAACGCTGTAGAGTCCCATTTGAATTTTCATTTGCATGAGGTTATTTTGCTGTTGCCCCTGCTCGTGTTGTTTTATAAAAATTTGTGCTTGCAGGCGCTGTAATTCTGTAGCCAATCTTTCCCCCAGCAAAGCATCTTGTATTTTAGCACAGGCATCTTTTTTAAAAGCCTCAGCATCATAATACTCTTGTAAGTCACAAGAATCTTGAGTTGCTTGACGTGAAAATTGTTCTTTATCTTGGCTACAAAGGATATTAAGCTCCGCAAAAACAGGCTGACACACTAGAGGTATCGGTTTTCTGTCTAATATGTAACTTTTTAAAGTTGGATAATCAGAGCTGTTAATGACTGAATCAATTTGATTCTTAAGTGAATTTTCTATATTGAACGTTAACAACGGCATACTATTTAACTCCCTAAGTATTGGGACCCCTAGACAAAAAATAGCCCTACCATTTTTTGTCTAGGGGTCTGAATCAGGATCTTGCTCTAACACCGCAGATCCAAGTACAATTCGTTCTTTCTGCTTTTGTTGCCTCTTTCTATGGAAACACAAACACTGCTCTACCAACCCACACACAGCAAACAAATTTGGGGACAACTCTATGGCAGCAGCTTGGCTCTGGCTCTGGCTGAATACTGTCAAAAGACCCCTGGAATAAAAGTACTGATAGCCCAGGACAATCTCAGTGCCAGTCAACTGCAAGATGAACTGCAATTTTTTCTAAACCCACAAGCCACAGAGCAAGAATTGTTGTTTTTCCCCGATTGGGAAACCCTGCCCTACGATCAATTTTCACCGCACCAAGACATCATCTCCGAACGCCTTTATACTTTAAGCCGTATGCAACAAGCATCTAACGCTGTTGTGATAACATCTGCCAGCACCCTCATGCATCAGCTGGCACCACCTGAATTTTTGCACCAATATGCTTTAATGTTGAAAGAAAGTCAAAAGCTTGATCTCAATATTTTTCGTACCCATCTGCAACAAGCAGGTTATCACTGTGTTAATAAAGTACTTGAACATGGTGAATTTGCAGTACGTGGCTCTATCATTGACGTTTACCCCATGGGCAGTGGCCTGCCCTTTCGTATTGAATTGTTCGATGATGAAATAGAGAGTTTAAGAACCTTTGATACAGAAACACAGCGCACTATAAAACAACTCAGTCAAATTAATGTATTACCTGCCCGAGAGTTTCCCTTAAATGAACAAAGCCAAATTCTTTTTCGGCGCGCATTTAGAGAATTATTTCCAGGAAATCCCAGTCAATGTCCCATCTATGACGCAGTCAGTACGGGACAATTTCCTTCAGGTATAGAATATTATCTGCCTTTGTTTTTTGAAAAAACAGTTACTTTTTTTGATTATCTGCCAGCAAGCGCTAAAGTGTGTCTGGTGGAAGACATTCAAGTCACAGCCGAACAATTTTGGCAGGAATTAACCGAACGCTATGAACAACGACGTTATGACATCAGCCGCCCCATACTCACACCATCCATGTGCTTTATCAGTCCGACGGACCTGTTAACAAAAGCCAATAGCTATGAACAGGTACGTTTGTTTCATAAACCGTCAGAGAAAAAAGGTGCTGTATTAAACTTTGATGTTGCAAAAGCACCACAACTGCCTGTAGACAGGAAGACTGAAGAGCCCTTAAGTCAATTACGCAACTACTGTAGCAATCCTCTCAGCCGCTACTTAATTGTGGTTGAAAGTGCCGGCCGTCGTGAGGTTTTGTTGGATTTATTAAAACCCAGTGGGCTCAATGCAAAAACGCAAGCCTCCTGGATTGACTTTATTAATGACCATGCACCCATCAACATCACTACCGGGCCACTCATTTATGGCTGTGACATCAATTTAGGCCAACAGCATATAGTCATCATTGTAGAATCCCAATTGTTTGGTGATCAAAGCACACCACAACGACGCAGCAGTCAAAAAACAGTCGATCCCGATTTAATTATTCGCGATATGGCGGAGCTGCGCTTAGGCGCGCCAGTTGTTCATTTACAATTTGGGGTAGGACGCTATCATGGCCTCCAATACATCACCACCAGCGACATACCCTGTGAATTTTTAGTTCTGGCTTATGCCGGTGATGATAAAATTTATGTTCCAGTTACTTCACTGCATTTGATCAGTCGCTATACTGGGGCTGACAGCGATCATGCGCCTTTACATAAACTGGGCACCGATCTCTGGCAAAAAGCCAAGAAAAAAGCTGCAGAAAAAATCCATGATGTGGCCATTGAGTTGTTAGATCTGTACGCCAAAAGAGAAGCACAAGCAGGACATCAATATGAGTTTGATCAAACGGAATACATTAAATTTGCCAGTGGTTTCCCTTTTACAGAAACCAACGATCAACTACAGGCAATAGAACAAATCATTAACGACATGAAATCCACAAAGCCTATGGATCGCTTGATTTGCGGTGATGTGGGCTTTGGTAAGACTGAGGTCGCCATGCGTGCGGCTTTTCTGGCGGTGCAAAATGGCAAACAGGTATGCATTTTAGTACCGACTACCCTCTTGGCAGGACAACATTTTGAATCCTTTAGAGATCGTTTTGCCGATTTTCCCATAAGAATAGAGCTGTTATCCCGTTTCCGCACCAATAAAGAATGCGAGGGTGTGTTTGCATCTTTAGCATCAGGTCACGTTGATATAGTCATTGGTACGCACAAATTATTCAGCAAAACCATAGCATTCAAAAATTTAGGTTTATTGGTCATTGATGAAGAGCATCGCTTTGGCGTAAAGCAAAAAGAACACATCAAAGCACTGCGAACGCATGTTGATATTTTATCCATGACCGCCACCCCCATTCCAAGAACACTCAATATGGCAATGGCCGGCATCAGAGACATTTCCTTAATTGCCACCCCACCGGCCAAACGTTTGGCTATAAAAACATTTTGGCAAGAAAAAAAGGACAGTACCGTAAGAGAAGCCCTGTTGCGGGAAATTTTAAGAGGCGGTCAGGTTTTCTTTTTGCATAACAACGTTCAAACCATAGACAGGATCTGTCAGGATTTACAAACCTTAGTGCCCGAAGCAAAAATATGCAGTGCCCATGGACAAATGCGTGAGCGCGAATTAGAACGCATCATGTCTGATTTTTACCACCACCGCTTTAATGTCTTGGTATGCACCACTATTATTGAAACAGGTATTGATATTCCGACCGCCAATACGATTCTTATCGACAGAGCGGATAAATTTGGTTTGGCTCAACTGCATCAATTACGTGGTCGAGTAGGCCGCTCGCATCATCAGGCTTATGCCTATTTGTTAACGCCTGAGGAAAAATCATTAACCCCGGATGCAGTCAAGCGTTTGGAGGCCATAGTTTCCTTGGAAGATTTAGGTGCAGGATTTACCTTGGCAACGCATGATCTGGAAATTAGAGGTGCTGGTGAATTATTGGGTGAAGATCAAAGCGGCAACATGCACGCCATAGGCTTTAATTTATTTATGGAACTGCTGGATAGAGCAGTAACTGATTTAAAAGCGGGGAAAACACCTGATTTATCAGCACCCATGTACCCAGGACCGGAGATTGATTTACGTATTAGTGCAATCATCCCTGATGACTACATAGGCGACATACACAATCGCTTGATTATGTATAAAAGGATCTCTAATGCAAAATCGACCCAGCAACTGCATGATCTACAAATTGAATTAATTGATAGATTTGGGTTGCTGCCGCAACCTGTCAAACATTTATTACTCATCACTGAGCTGAAATTAAAAGCCGGTCTGTTAGGCATCATAAAGATAAGTGCTGGGGCACAACAAGGAAAGCTGGACTTTAATGAGCAACCTTCTATAGATCCTGGTGCGTTAATTAGTCTGATTCAAGTACATGCCAAACGTTACCAGATGGAAGGCCCGCAGCGCTTGCGTTTCACCTTGGACAGTACCGTGCCTGAGGAACGCATCTTTGAAATCAGTGGCTTGCTTTCTAAGTTGCAATAGTTGTTTGGACCCTCATGCAAAAAATGGTGGGGCTATTTTTTGCATGAGGGTCTTATTAAACAACACCCTGCACTCAAACAGCGCGCCATTGCGAGCAGTGATACCTTTTATTAGATTCAAGTAATTTTCTTATTTACATCTATTCATTTTACTGTCTACACTGGAGTGATACTACGCGCGATCACAAGATCTACAGTTAATCAAGAAAATACATCATAGTGATTATGAGTGGGTAATCATGATTTAATAAACGTAATGAGCTAACTGCATAGCGCGTAGCCTTGATGCAGCGCAGCTTAATAAAGGTTTTAACCATTTAATTTGACGCATTAAAACCTTGTTTACGCTGCGCTGCATCAAGGCTACGCGCTCCATCTAAAAC
>JBIODT010000079.1:0-9751 GCA_044445305.1 Legionellales bacterium
ACCTTGGCATGAAGATAGAAATATCCTCATGGCGCAACATAGTGCCTAATGTATGGTCTTTACATGTGCGTGATGCCGCCTCGCCTATGTGTTTTACTAACGGCAAAGGCGCTACCAAAGAAAGCGCACTGTGCTCCGCATTAGGCGAGTTTATTGAGCGCCTGAATAATAATTTTTTCTATAATGATCAATTTTTTGGTGTAGAAATCGCTAACAGCGAATTTGTTCATTATCCCAATGAAAAGTGGTTTGCATTAGAAGAAGGTGATGCACTGCCAGCGGGCATTATGGACGATTATTGCCTGGATATTTACAACCCAGATGAAGAATTACAGGGCTCGCACTTGATTGATACCAACTCAGGTAATAAAGAACGCGGTATTTGTGCCATTCCCTATACCCGTAAGTCCGATGGCGAGACCGTCTATTTCCCATCAAACCTGATTGAAAATTTATTCTTAAGTAACGGCATGAGCGCGGGTAATAACCTACAAGAAGCCTATGTGCAGTGCTTATCAGAAATCTTTGAGCGCGCCGTAAAGCGTCAAATCATTGAGCAAGAAATGGTCCTGCCAGATGTGCCAATGAGCGTGCTCGAAAAGTACCCTGGCATTCTAGCGGGCATTAAAGGCCTAGAAGAGCAAGGCTTCCCCATCATGGTGAAAGACGCCTCCTTGGGCGGACAATTTCCTGTTATGTGTGTCACCCTGATGAACCCAAGAACTGGCGGCGTATTTGCTTCTTTTGGCGCCCATCCAAGCTTTGAAGTGGCGCTAGAGCGCAGCCTTACTGAGCTGCTGCAAGGCCGTAGTTTTGAGGGCTTAAACGATGTACCGAAGCCAACCTTTAATAGCATGGCCGTCACTGAGCCTGAAAACTTTGTTGAGCACTTTATTGACTCTACAGGGGTTATTTCTTGGCGCTTCTTTAGCAGTAAATACGACTATGAGTTCTGTGAATGGGACTTCTCTGGCACCAACGAAGAAGAAGCTAATGGGCTATTTGGCATCTTAGAAGCCATGGGCAAAGAAGTGTATATTGCCGATCTTACCGACTTAGGCGCCTCAGCTTGCCGTATTTTAGTGCCTGACTATTCAGAAGTTTATCCGGTTGACGATCTTATTTGGGACAACACCAACAAAGCGCTAACTTACCGTGAAGACATCTTAAATCTGCATTCATTAAGCACTAAAGCGCTAGGTAAGTTGGTTCATCGTTTAGAAGAAAGTCAGCTAGACAACCAGACTGATATTCGCACCTTGATTGGCATTGTGTTCGATGAAAATACGGTCTGGGGCAAGCTGACTATTATTGAGCTTAAAATCCTAATTTATCTCGCACTTGGCGCCCATGAAGATGCCATCGAATTAGTCGGTGAGTTCTTACAGTTTAACGACAATACGGTCCAGCGCGGCCTATTTTATCAAGCGATAAGTGCAGTACTCGAAGTCACCTTAGATGAAAATCTTGAGCTTGAGCACTTTATCGAAAGCTTCAACCGCATGTTTGGTATCGAGGTGATGGACAACGTGCTTGGCTCAGTCACAGGTAAGGTGCGTTTTTATGGCCTAACCAAAACCAGCATGGCCCTTGAAGGCATAGAGCCTCATTTGCGATTGATTGAAAGCTATAATAAATTACACCGGGCGCGCAACATACAAGCAGGACCCTGATTTCTGCGCTAATACGGGGTAAGTCAGGGAGCGATCGTTGCCTTGCATAATGCTTGAATTAGGGGAAAGGTTGGGAAATGGACGGTCTAATGATTCTAGCATTATTCCTAACGGAGTCCCTTCGCCCGCTGGCGGGAGAAGGTGCCCGACAGGGCGGATGAGGGTGGAATCATATTAGGCCTTGAAAGCACTGATATGTATTTGCTCTTTAACTAAATCAAATTGATTAAAGAAGTCATGGTTCCAAAATCGTACGACATTATAACCTATTGAATCCACCCTCATCCGCCCTGTCGGGCACCTTCTCCCGCCAGCGGGCGAAGGGACTCCGTTAGGAATAATGCTAGAATCATTAGACCGTTTATTTCCCAACCTTTTCTCCCCCAATTCGAGCATTTTTCAAGGCAACGATCGCTCCAAGATGGATGCAAGATGTCACCTGCCACTAGACAGAATCAGTGAAGCGTTGTACTAGTATCTATTTGCGAATCTCATAGTGCTCTTGCTGTCTAACTCACTCAAATTTTCTATGCAAAAGTCCAGAGTGAAACAACCAACACGCAAACCTGAAATAGTTGCAAGTTTTCTATCCTTTATCAAATGATATGGCGCTGATAAAATATTAATTTCACTAAAATCATGAAGTTCATTATCGGGAACTATAATATTTTCAATTACGGGGTTCACGGAAATAACCTGAGCAAGTAATGCCAGTTCTTCTGGAGACCAATAATAGTTATTAATATTATAGCTTCTAGAATAAAGTGTTTTTAATGACTGATTATCAATTAACCCACGTAAAATGCCCATCATGCCTTCTTGGCATAATTGATTTGAAGTAACGGCCAAATACTCTAGAGACTTATTGGTTTTTAGAGCATTGCCTATGATCTTTCCTGCTACTGGCGCAAGCATACATCCAGTAAAATCCAGCTCTTTTATTCCTTTTTCATTTATCAGATCCATAAATTGTTGAAGCTGTTCTGGTTGCAATTTAAGAGAGCTATCGTATACCCCTTCAGATAGATTTTCTCCAAACACCTCGACTCGTCGAATCCCATTCAATGTGGCTTGTTTATTTAAAAATTCAACTATTCCTCCACGAAAAACATCACTTTCAACATTTGACGAAGGTACAAAAATCATGCTGTTATGCGCATTAGCAGCGCCACTTTGTTCTGAAAAAAAATTAAACATACGAAACATATATCTTCCTTATAAATTGATAAAACTGATTATAATCTTAGCCGTTCCTATTTTTAGGGAGTGCGGTATTACAATTATCTGCTTGTAAAAAATTTAACTGGCCATTATTGTATTATATTTTTGAAATAAAAAGCATCACTCACTGTAGGATGGCTTAATAAATGACCTTAATATTAAAAATAAGGGCTTGTTGATTCCATGAAAATAAAAAAAATCAATAATACAGCCCATTGCTTAGGACTGTTGTTAAGGAGTCAAAGTGAGGTACGCCTTGATTAAGGAACAATCACCTAAATTTCCAGTGATGCTCATGTGCCGTTTGTTAACAGTGTCTGTCAGTGGTTATTACAGTTGACTGAATCGAGAACCTTCTTTTCGGGAAAAGGAAAACATAAAATTAGCCTTTAAAATCAAAGCTATTTTTGATGACGAAAAATCACGCCCTGGAGCGCCTCGAATTACTAAGCGATTAAACGCCGAGGGAGAACCGGCTGGCCGTCATCGTGTTGCTAGCATCATGAAACAACACGGTTGGCGAGCACGGGCTGCGAAAAAATATAAAGCAACAACAAATAGTAATCATAAATTGCCTATTTCGCCCAATCTATTGGAACAAGATTTTTTAGCTCAAAAACCAAATGAAAAATGGGTAAGCGACATTACCTATGTATGGACCGATGAAGGTTGGCTCTATCTTGCCGTTGTGATGGACCTGTATTCGCGCATGGTAGTTGGCTGGTCTGTATGACCCCCAAATTGGTTATCGACGCCTTACAAATGGGGTTATGGCGTCGCAAACCACCACGAGGACTTATTCTCCACTCGGATCGTGGCAGTCAATACTGTTCCCACGAATATCAAGCTTCTTACTACTCATGGACTAACGTGTAGTATGAGTAAGCGTGGCGATTGTTTTGACAATGCTGCCATGAAAAGCTGGAATCATAGTTTTAAGGTTGAGGCTATTCATGGTGAAAAACCAACCACAAGAGCGCTTACTAAAAACCATGTGTTCGAATACATTGAAATATATTACAATCGAAAACGACTCCATTCGACGATCGGGTACAAAACCTCTGAAGCGTTTGAAGTGAAAATGCTCGCTTAGCAACGTGTCCGATTTTCCGGGGCAAGCTCAATGATTCATTGTTACCATTTGACGTTATTTTATAAAAATAATCGCTCTTCACTTTATTATTTATTTCAAGGATGACGATATGAAAAAGATTTCGCTAACTATCATAGCCATTTTAAGTATATGTTGTGGCAATATTTCTTACTCAGGAAGTATGGGACCAATTAACGAAGCCAATAAATGGACAGGATTTTACCTGGGTGCTAATGCAGGCTATTGGTGGTCTTCAAGTAAAGCAGTGAATGCCGTTGGCACAGCGAGCTATATGAATTCTTTGTTTCCATTAGGTGCGGGCGATATTGCAAATGCACTGGCCGTTGTGGGAACCAATAGTTTTTCAATTAATTCAGATGGGTTTATTGGCGGTGGCCAAGTTGGTTATAATTATCAATTACAAAATCAATTTGTGCTTGGTCTTGAGGCAGACATTGATGATCTTAGTCAATCCAATACAAGCGCTAATACAAACCAAGTGGTCGTTTTGGCTCATTTTCCCGCTGAGCATTATAACTCAATGGTATCCGTTAACAAAAAACTCGATTACCTCGGTACGGTTCGTGGCCGCTTGGGTTATCTGTGGACCCCATCTCTACTCCTCTACGGCACAGGTGGGTTTGCTTATGGTGATGCTTCATTGAATGAAACGTTTACCATACAATCATCATTAGGAGCTCCTAGTTATGCTCCTATTAACCTACACAACAACATAAAAAAGACTGGTACTGGATGGACTGCTGGTGGCGGATTGGAATGGATGTTTCGCCCCAATTGGAGTGCTAAAATTGAGGGGATTTACTATGATATTGGCACAATAAACAATAATGTAGTCCTTTCACAGATGAGTTTTCTACCGATTCCTCCTGTTATTGTTGCTGCTGCAAGCGTTAACGCGGCCACCAAATTTACTGCAGGCGCTATTCGCATCGGGTTGAATTATCATTGCTAATAATTTGATATCGTACCTCTATTAAATAACAGGGAGTATTTATGAACCGTTTAGAAAAACACTTTGGCGAGGCCGCTCTAAGAAGATTCTCCATGGCTTTAGGGCTAACCACGGTCCTCTATGGGATTAGCAGTACGGCACAGGCACAGGACTTCCTAACTCACCACATGCGTACAGAAGTTGCAAATGGGACAACAACATACTTGGGGCCTATGCTTACGACCAGGATTTTGCGTCTCGACCTTGTGTTTTCCTTGCGCGACCGAGAGGGATTAGAAAATTTATTACAGGAGCTTTACAATCCAGCAAGCCCATCTTATCACCAGTTCCTAACGGTCTCAGAGTTTACTGATAGATTTGGCCCCAGTCAGGATGATTATAACACGGCAATTAATTTCGCCACAGTTCATGGATTTAAGGTGGTTGGGGGATCCCGTGATGGCATGGATCTTCAGATTGAAGGTTCTTTAGCAAATATTGAGAAAGCCTTCAATCTATCCATACTGAAATACAAGGACGACAAAGAAAACCGCACTTTTTATGCCCCAGATCGCGAGCCCACGGTGGACTTGCCTTTCTCTCTGTGGCATATATCTGGCTTAGATAATTACTCAATACCACATCCTTTTTATAAGCGTAGAAATCCTGCACTGGTTGGACCACAGACCACTATTGGTTCAGGTCCTAGTGGCTCGTTCTTAGGCAGCGATATGAGAGCAGCATACTACGGAGTAACAGGAAGCGCGGCTCTGACTGGTGCAGGCCAACATCTAGGGTTGCTGGAGTTTTATGGTACCGATCTGACTGATTTGAACACTTATTTCCATAATATTGGTCAAACCAATAATGTGCCTATAACATTACTCTCAACAGACGGCACAAACACACAGTGTGTACATCCACATTGTGATGACACCGAGCAAACGCTTGACATGACACAAGCTCTTGGTATGGCTCCTGGGCTTGCGGGCCTAACTATGTATATAGGCTCCACTGATACTGCAATTTTCAGCTCCATGGTATCGCATAACCCTCTACCCTCTACCATTGGCTGCTCATGGGGATGGACGCCAGCTGATCCAAACACACTTAACCCATACTGGCTGAGGATGCAGGCTCAAGGTCAAACTTTCTTTGCCGCATCTGGGGATAATTCTACTTGGAGTCATAACAATGAGGCATGGCCAGCAGATTCTCCGTATGTCGTCTCAGTCGGTGGTACCGATTTGACTACTACTGGCCGAGCTGGTGCTTGGAAATTGGAAACTGCATGGGCGGATAGCGGAGGTGGTATCTCTCCAGACAATATTCCGATCCCTTCGTGGCAGAAGCTTGCCGGTGTAATAAACTCGAAAAATAAGGGTTCGACCACTTTGCGCAATGGTCCAGACGTAGCAGCCAATGCGAATTTTACTTTTTACGTATGTGCTGATCAAACCACTTGTACGGCAAACGAATATGGGGGTACTAGTTTTGCGGCACCTATGTGGGCTGCCTACATTGCTTTAGCGAATCAACAGTCCGTTGCCAATCATAAATCGACACTTGGGTTCATTAACAGTGCCCTTTATTCTATTGGGGTGTCATCCGTTTATGGTTTGGTTTTTCATGATATTACCAGTGGCACATCTGGTAGCTATTCAGCAGTGGTTGGGTATGATCTAGTGACTGGATGGGGTAGTATGTATGGATCAGCCCTGATCAATTACCTGGCACCAAAGTAAAGTATAGTCGTGTTCCTACCTGATTGATTTAATCTACGAATGGTTTAAATCAATCAGGTTAATAGCGTCTAAATCTTGAGCGAAGCGCAGCATGTAGCCATCAGGATCTAATACAATGAACTGACGGTTGCCAATTTGGACATTTCCAGCCTGATACCATCTATTTTCAATTGGTAAGAAAATATCGACCTTATGTTGTTGAATCTGCCTGTATAATTTATCGACATCATTGGTTCTTATTTCTAAATTTATCCCTCGGCCAAAAGGCGCTTCAAGTGAGCCAGTCAACCATGTTCGGCCGGTTTTTTTAATTTCGTCTAACATAATACGTGCGCCTTGACGTTCCAGCATGGCAAATCCTTCTTCTTTGCGCTGGTATTGAATTTTGAATCCCAAAATTTCTATATAAAAATACAAGCTTATATTGATATTGGAGCAATAAAGCTCTGGCGTCAGCGCGGTGGTTAGTCGTTTCCCAGTCATAGTCATCCGAAGTTAAGCATAAGGGGTTAGTTTAATAAATGTTGATGGTTACGAAAATTCATGATTCAGCGCTTCAATTAACTGTGGATAGCGAAACTGAAAACCAGCTTCAAGTAATCGTTTGGGTTGTACGCGCTGTCCTTTCAGTAGTAAACATTCTCCCATCTCACCAAATAACAGTCGGATCATGAACGCAGGCATTTTTAGTAGCAGAGGTCGATGCATCGTTTTGGCTAAATCTTGTGAAAATTCTTTTTGGCTGACAGGGTAAGGGGATGTGATATTAAATGCCCCTGTTAATTCAGGATGCTCGATTAAAAATAGGATGGCATTTACGACATCATCAATATGCACCCAAGGCAATATTTGCGCACCATCGCCGATGACGGTTCCAAGTCCTAATTTAAAGCTCAATTCAAGTTTCTTAAGCATTCCCTCACCCTGTTTGAGGACAACACCAAAACGAGTTGAAGTAACATTCATGCCATAATCGAATGCAGATTGCAGTGACTCTTGCCAGCGTATACCGATCTCACTCAAAAAATCGCGAGGATTTTCAAGATCTATCAGGCTGTCTTCATCAAAGGCGTTGAGATCACCATTTTCTTGTAAACCGTAAATCCCAACAGCGTTGGCAGAGAAAAATCGAGGTTTTGCTTCTTGCTTGATAACCCAATTGGTAAGCGTAAGGTTGGTTTCTACACGTGAAGAGATAATTTTTTTCTTAACAGTCTCACTCCATCGTGAAGCCGCAATGTTATAACCGCACAGATTAATGATGATATCAATGTTGGAGGCATCTAATTGTGGTAGATTTTCCCATGTGATTAGCGTGACGTTTTGAGGAAATTGGTGCTCGAGTCGTTTTATATCACGTCCTAATACCGTAACACGGTGGTTATTTTGTAGGGCGTGAACTAATGCACTCCCAATAAATCCTGAAGCGCCTGCGATTAAAATATTCATAATACTTCCCTTGTATCAATCTTTTAGCAACAAATCAGGAGTGGCTTGATTGATATCACTACATCCAGTCAAAATCATGGCGACCCTGAGTTCCTCTCTAACAATTTCTAACATGTCTCGTACCCCCGATTCACCAGCTGCACCTAATGCATATGCCCACGCCCGCCCCAAGAAGCATGCCTTGGCACCAAGTGCCAGAGCTTTTAACACGTCCAGACCTGAGCGAATGCCACCATCCATAAATACAGGAACTCTACCTTGAACAGCATCGATAACTTTTGGTAATGCACGAATCGTTGATGTCACACTATCGAGTTGCCTGCCACCATGATTTGACACTACAATCCCATCGATATTTGTCTGTACAGCGCGCTTGGCATCTTCAGGGTCGAGAATACCTTTTAAGATAATCTTTCCAGGAAAGATCGACCGTATCCACTCGATGTCGTTCCATGTCGCCGTGATATCCTAGCTCCATTCCATATCGACCAGTTGCCTCGATACATGTATTTCCCGCAGTACAAAGAGAGACAAGTTGCCTCACTCTTCCTTTATGTTATGAAAGCCATTTTATCTAAATTTTTATTCATAAGTAATAACTGCCCGAAATCGAACCTCTCCTTTTTCAACTTTTTCATAAGCTCGTTGAATTTCTTTGAAGGGATAGGTTTCTGTATAAACCTTCACTTTTCCTTTTGAAACCATGTCAAGGGCTTCATAAAGATATTCACGGCCATTTTGTTGACTACCTATAATTCGAATTCGCTTCATGATTAAATCGGTTATTGAAATTTGAAATGGTGTTTCATCAAATCCCATTGCAACGAATCGACCATCAGGACGTAACCCAGCTAAGCTATCTATCATCGCTTTGTTTGAATTACTTGTGCTAAGAATGATGTCGGCGCCACCCATTTTTGCAAGCTCAGCACCAGAACGTACTATCGCATCTGCGCCTAATTCTTTAATAAGTTTGTCTTTATCAGGTGAATGTGATATTGCAATAGTATCGAAGCCCGCAGCTTTTGCGTATTGAACAGCCAAATGACCTAGACCACCAATGCCTAAGACAGCGATTCGTTCGTGAGGTTTAGGATCTGACCATCGCAATCCAGACCAGACTGTATAGCCCGCGCAAAAAATAGGGGCCGCTTGTTCAAAACTGACATTATCTGGAATAAGCATAGTAGCATCAGCAAAAGCTAACATAAATTCGGCATGTCCGCCTGGTAGTTGCATTCCAGTTGCCATTTGGTTAATACAAAACATGGGGCGACCACATGAGCACCATTCGCATCGTCCACATGTAGTCTGAATCCATGGAACTCCCACACGATCCCCTACTTTTCGATTGATAACTCCTAACCCTAATTCAACAATTTCACCAACAGGTTCATGGCCTAAAGTGCGAGGAAATTCACCAGGTAAATGACCATTCGTTTGATGGACATCAGTATAACAAATACCACTAGCGTGAATCTTAATGAGCACTTGATTAGGGCCAATGCTCGGCTTTTCAACCTCACGAATTTCCCATTTGGCTTTCACGGAAGGTACAATAGCTGCTTTCATTGGATCTCCTTATCAAATGAAGTGTGGAACATAATGAATATAAATC
>JBIODT010000080.1:0-9696 GCA_044445305.1 Legionellales bacterium
CACTAGCGGTAGATTTCGGGATGGTGACAGTCGGATGAGCCTGAGTTGCGGGTGGCTTTTGTTACTGATGGTAATGGGCGCTGTCAAGCCCCTACATTCTAGCGCCGAGAACCGAGTTAAATTAGGCGCAGCATGCAATAAAGCGCTTAAATTACCACTGCTGAGTTGACCTCCGGAGCAGTAAAAATGTCGCAGTGTAGGCAAACCATCTGGAGTAACATCAAGGAGCTCACCGATAAGTTGCGAGCCCTCCAGGGATAACTCAAACAAATTGCTGGAGTTAACCAATAAGCTTTGTAAGCTTGCGCTATTGATCTGGCTTGATACTATCAAAATCCATTGGATCGTAGAATACAAGCCCTGGTCGTTAATACCAACATTCCCTGTAATGATGCTGCGGTATAAAGCAAGTTTTTTCAATTTAGGCATTGCGGCAAGTATGGCATTTAGTTGTACAACATCTATCCTTGAATCATAAATTTGCAGCGTATCAATGCCACGCAGTGCTTGCATGTTGCAGGTAATGCCCTCAATGGTAATCAATTTATTCCCTAGCAAGCAATGAAACTCTGCATTGTTAATACGGAGTCTCTGGTAGTTCGTTTGCAGATGGTGAGCCGGAAAGCATTTTCTTAAACGCGTTGCTGTTTTATTAGCCTCTACAGAAAAGTCATCATGAAGAATGATATTCTCTTTATTCTTATCCTGTTGAAAAATGGCATTGAGTTTTAGTTGCTCCCCTTCGTTTAAACTCGTGTAGCGCCCTATGCTTAAGGTGTGGAATTGTGGGACTGTCTTCGCAGCGGAGACAATGAAATCTGCCCAATAGTCATTGATGATATGCACTTCATCGCGACTAAGACCTTGCTGAACAAAGGCAGCTCTGATGATGTCATCTGGATGGGTGGGTGTTATTGCCTTGAGCACGGCACGAGTGATTAGTCTCTCTAAGTTCCCCTCCAACAGTGGATGTATGACACCAGCCAAGTCTATAAAAAATAAAAAGCCTTTTTTGATTAGAGCCCGCAGTGCCACGCGGGTCATTACTAATACCTCTTCCGACAAAAATCGAGCACTCCAGTCGGCGAAAATGAGTTTTCTCTGCATAGAGACTGGAGTCATTGATAGAAGATACGGGGCACGCCCCTCTATCAATCGATCCCAAAACAACGTGCCTATAGGTTCATAACTAAAACTCTGATGATTTTGGGTTAGGTTATAATAAAATTCGCGAGGTGGTATCAATTTCAATCCATATCAGCAGACAATAATCGCACATTATGCCGCAAAATGACCTCAAAGCAAAATAAACAGTCTAATAGTGATGGTAATTGACCATCGCAGAATTTTTTTTAAACAGGCTTGTCAAAAACCATTGTCGCGTCGTTTTAAATTTCGGATTCCTTCTGACGCAGGATCTAAACACAAAAAGCGACAGCCCCTCAAAACAATGGTACATTTTTTCTTTGAGTTATGGTTTGAAATGCTCGGCTTTTCAGATAACATCCACATGAAGTTTCACAGCGCGATAATATTCTGCAACCCCTACAACATGATTCAACTTACAAATTTGGATAAAAATGCCTCATACCATCAATTCATCAACCATTACTGAGCTCCACCACGACTGCATCCTTGCATGGAAAGCCACAGGAATTGCTTACCAACAGCAAGGCGTTTATCAACTGGTAGAAGAAAATCATGCCTTTAACTATCAGTTGTGGCATGCCGAGGACAAAGCACGTCGTAACGACATGGGCTATGAATTTGTTTGTCATGCAAAACGTGAAATAGATCATTTTAACCAACAAAGAAACAACCGCATGGAGGCGCTGGATGAATGGATTTTTAATGCACTGCAACCCGCACCAGCAGACGCATGTCCGGTCAATTCCGAGTCACCGGGCATGATGATTGACCGACTGTCCATTTTATCCCTGAAATCTTACCACATGGCTTTACAAACAGAGCGTCGCGATGTGGACCAGGCGCATAGAAATCAGTGCCAGAGTAAAGTCGGCGTTATTCAGCAGCAATTGCAGCAGTTACAAGCATGCTTAAAACAACTGCTTGAGGAAGTAGTCACTAACACCCGCACCTTTAGAGTGTATCATCAATTTAAAATGTACAACGATCCCACACTCAATCCTGAATTGTCCGAGAAAAAAAGATAAGGCTAAAAAATGATTGAAATTGATCATACAACATTAAGTGAAACCGCTTTGGAAAATTTAATTATTGAAGTGATCACACGTGAAACTACGGATTATGGTGAGTATGAAACTGACATCCAAATGAAGAAGGCGCAACTGCTGCGTCAATTAAATAATGGTGTTGCGGTTATTGTGTACTCCCCTGAAGAAAGTGTTTGCGACATTATCAAAGCCGAGGATTTTAAAAAATTTGCGCTCTTGCAAAGTTAGTAACGTAACCGGTCACATTACTAATCTAAATTCTGAATATTATTGTAATTCAATCCATTCAGTACTGGCGCACTGCTTGAACGGTGCAAATGAGAAGACTCGGGGGTTGCTTCACTAAAGAAGCGATGATTGCCGCGTGCTACAATATTGCTCGTGTCGCTGTTTTTCGCAAGGCGGCCATCTTGAGATGGTGTCACTGGCGGTACTGGAGTTTTCACAAGACTTTCTACTGACTCTGGTGTGACTGGCCGTGCGGGCGGATCGATATAAACATCAATCCCCGCCGTGAGATCAACCTGACCAGGCAGCGGGCGCATCCCTCGCCCTAAAGCCCTAAGCCCTAAGGTCACAGCAAAGGCAAGGGCGCTGAATAAAGACAACACCAGCATGATGGGCGTATCTTGATAATGACCCTGCTCGTTTTTCTCTTGTAATTCATTACCAGAAAAATCTATAAATTTCTGTCCTTTACTCATCCCAGAAAATATCGAACGCCACACCTCCGACCATTCTTGAATGAAGGAGCGTGGAGGCGGTTTAATATCCAAGCCACTACGTAATGCCTTGCGAAAGCCCTCTTCTTCTAGCAGCTTCGCCTGCGAGCGTTCCTCTTCTATGCTTTTTTTCAGCTCAAACAGCTCATCGTAGGGGCTGGCGCATTGCTCATCCGCACTGAGCTTCTCCAAGTGCGCCTGATGCGCCATTACCGACTGGACGACACAGCCAATCATAAGCGCCAAGCCCGTCGAGACCACGATAATTAATAACAGCGGGGGAAAAGCAACTGAAGATAACAGTAAGATGACTGAAACCACAAATAAGATGCTGGATAAGGCTGAGTAAAGATATAAGCTGTTTTTTATTCCTGCTAAAACAGCCGTTAAATAAGTATGCGTCGATTGCTGCTGTAACAACCGACGCAAGCCATCGAACTCATTTATTAATTTACAAAATTGATGTTCTAACTGGGCCAACTCCTCTAGCTCAGCACTGCTTTTATTGATTTTTTCCTTTAATAACAGTAATTGCGCATACTCGGTCTGCAGTTGCTTGGTTAGCAGTACCAGCTCGCACTTGGTTATAACAATAAGCAGTCGGAGCTGAAAGTCATACTCCTCATAAATCCGGCTAATAACACAGGCCACCGTGTAAATAATACACATGGCAGCCACAGCAATAAACATGGGCGGACACAAGGCCGCCACAGCTAAGACACCTGCGTAGAGGTACAAGCCATCAACAAGGCCACCAAAGGCCACACCGATAAAAGCAAAAACCCGCATTTCCATGCTCTGCGATTGGATTTCGTCACCGGCAAGAAGCGCTTCACGTTGCTTCTGTGTTAATGAGTGAACATGTTGTTTCTTCCACAAAAAGGCCACGTTCATTTTCATCATGTTTTTGCGCTCTTCCACCATGAAACACAAGAAGAATCTATTAATCGCTGCGACAATACCAAGCACGAGGCCAACAGGGGTGATGATGTATTTCAGGTCCAGGCTACTGATAACATTAAAGGCGATTACAGCACTGCGCCAACCCTTATACGCATTTTTCAATCCTTTCATCACCGCACGAAAATAAGGCCAGGCAGTGACGATGAATTCTTTGGCGACATCCCCCGTCTCCCCATCGTAGAGACAAGCCAACAAAGAGAAGGACACTAAAAAAAGGGATTCCGCTGCAGCGATAGCGATGCCAGCAGGCGTCATCAGCGCATCATGCATTGAATCAGCATCATTATTAGAGACAAACACGTCAAAAAAATACTTGTACATGCTGTAGGAGGAGCTTAAGGAGTCGAGGGCGGCGTAGACATAATAGACATGGCGGCCATTTTCAATGTATTGCGCCAGTTGATGGCCTTGCGTACCAAGCTCATCCACAGTTGCGAACAACGAATCCTTAGCACGGCCAGCAGCTGCTAGAACAGGGTGTAACTCTTTGGGCTTTAAAGCTTGATTTTCATCACTCTTAAGACACATGGGTTCACAAAATAGCCATCAGCGAAGATACCGCAGCATGTTATAGCATACAGGCCCTGGTGTCAATAAACTTTTCATCATGGATGAAAAGAATACAAAATAAGCGTGCAATCCCCAATATTAACACAAGCAACTTATAAAACGATACCTAAGTATCTTCAGATGAGCCTTTTCCTAAAAATTCTTTCACGAATCACTCTGAATAGGCTGTGACTTAAGGTTCAAACCTGATACGATATTGCACTAATGATTCAGCTCATTATGAGGACTAGATGAGACCAATAGTAACTCTCTTTGCTGTTCTATCACTATTGAATGGAACTGTTATGGCACAAAATAACACACAAACCTATGGTTATGTTGAAAAGGTAACCTTAACTGATAAGAACCTGACGCTGTCTGCAAAATTAGACACAGGCGCTAAATCAGCCTCCTTAAACGCAACCAATATCAGCACCATTGACATAAAAGGCGTGCCCTATCTGCGCTTTACCGTCCCCACAAAAGAGGGCGAATTCATTTTTGAATGTGAATACATAGGCAAGGTTAGAATAAAAGTACGTGCCAGCGAGGCCAATCCTGGGCAGTTAAAATCAGCACCCATGCGACGCCCAGTGGTATTACTGCATATCAAATTAGGCGATAAGACCAAAGCCATTCACGTCAACCTAACTAACCGTAAACGTTTTATTTACCCCCTACTGTTAGGACGGGATGCAATTATTGACTTTAATGGTGCGGTCGATCCTGCTCTGATTTTCACTTTAAAAGCCAAAGGTCCTACATCCTAATGAAAAGTACCAAACGTCATATTTACGGCCTGATTCTGACCTTACTCGTAGTCGGCTCGGGTGTTTTTTTATACCGACATTTTATGTTGGATGTGCCCCTGACCGATACGGAAACCATCAACAGTTGGATGGTTGAATCCAACCTCCGTTTTATTGCGGATAAAAACACGCCCATTAAGGCCAGTTTTAACATCCCTAATTTACCGCCACACTTTGCCATTCTTGATGAGTATTTTGTGTCCAGAAATTATGGTGTCACAACCAATACCAATGGTTATAACAAAGAAACCGTTTGGTCAATAAGGCGTGCCCATGGCGCACAATCGTTGTATTATAGGGCCATTCTTCGTCAAACCGACAATTACGAGTCCTCATTAACCAAACCGACAGCGATTAAATCGCAACCACTAGATGAGAGCCAGCGCTCAGCAGTCGACACCATTACCAACCAAGTACGCCAAGCTTCTGCAGACATTCAGACTTTTTCCCAAAGCACCATTAAAGAATTAAATAAAAAAGACGGCAATGCCAAAGTATTGGTGGGCAATGACTTCAATGACGAAAGCATTATCAATGCAGCCATCTTGATTCTAAATCAATCTAAAATTTTTGCCATGCCAGTAAAAGGCATCTATTTAACCCAACAAAGCAAAGCCGACTTAAAATCATTTTTGGCAGTCTTTAATGGTAAGGATTGGATTTACATCAACCCGCGCACTGGCAGTGCCGGCATACCCAAAGAATTTTTAATCTGGCAATATGGCAATGAACCGTTTTTTGATCTGGTCGGTGGCAAAAAAGCACAATTTTCACTCACCGTTTCACCCACACCCATTAACGCCTTAAGCGTTGCAAAATCACGTGGCTTACAAGCAGATTCGCAACTGTTGCGTTTTTCGCTCCTACAGCTTCCAGTCAAAGTACAAGAGACTTATAAAATTTTGTTAACCGTTCCTATAGGTTGTTTCATTATCCTTATTTTGCGCAATTTTATAGGCATTAAGACCTTTGGTACCTTTATGCCGGTGTTGATTGCGCTTGCGTTTCGCGAAACCCATGTTATTTGGGGTATCAGTTTGTTTATTATTATTGTTTCTTTTGGGTTATTGGCTCGTTTTTACTTGGATCAACTGCGGCTGTTGCTGGTGCCGCGGCTTGCTGCCATTTTGACAGTGGTTATCTTATTAATGATATTCATCAGCGTCATCAGTCAAAATCTTGGCCTTGATGCGGGGATGTCTGTGGCCCTGTTCCCCATGGTTATTTTAACCATGACCATTGAACGCATGTGCATTACCTGGGATGAGCGCGGCGCGGCTGAAGCCATTAAGTCCGGCGTAGGCAGCCTCGTTGCTGCAGTCATCTCTTATTGGGCCATGAGCTACGTACCCCTACAATATTTGATTTTTGCCTTCCCTGAGTTACTGCTAATCCTCCTGGCCCTCATCTTATGGTTTGGTCAATACAGAGGTTACAGATTGTTTGAATTAAAACGATTTAAAGCGCTTGCAAGAGAGAGCAAATGATCCATCTCTTTCGCCGCTTAAGACAGCATGGTGTTTTAAGTATTAACCAGCGCAATTCCGATTTTGTCTTGCGTTACAACCCAAGGAAACTCTTTCCCTTGGTGGATGACAAACTTAAAACCAAACAACTGGCATTAAAATCAGATATTGCAGTACCGCCCTTGTATGGGATTATTGAAACCGAACAGCAAATTAAATCCATAGCAACACTCCTTGAGCCCTATAAAGACTTTGTTGTAAAACCAGCACGAGGCTCAGGCGGGGATGGTATTTTAGTGGTGACGGATCAAGTTTACGGCCGCTACCGACAAATAAACGGCAAGCTTACCACCACTCAAGAGTTAAGTTACCACCTATCCTGCTTATTATCCGGGGCATACAGCTTAGGCGGCTCTTCAGACTATGCCATTATAGAAAAACGCGTGGTCGTTGACCCTGTTTTTGCAGAAGTCAGTTACGAAGGCGTGCCTGATGTGCGTATTATTACTTTATTAGGTTATCCTGCCATGGCCATGGTAAGACTGCCTACCCGGCTCTCCGGTGGTAAAGCCAATTTACACCAAGGCGCCATTGGTGTGGGCGTGGATTTGGCCACTGGTAAAACACTGGGTGGGGTATACCACAACGACATTATAGACTACCACCCTGACACCTTAAATTCGATAGTCAATATTGAAGTGCCTTACTGGAATGAGATCCTTGAAATCGCCTCCCGATGCTATGAGTTGACTGGACTGGGTTACCTCGGTGTCGATATAGTCCTGGATAAAGATCAAGGGCCCTTAATGCTCGAGCTGAATGCACGCCCTGGACTCAACATTCAAATAGCGAATCGTGAAGGTGGGCTCAAACGCTACCGAACCATAGAAACCCGTTTCAAAGAACACGGTCATGAATCAACAGCAGACAAGGTTGCATTCAGCCGTCTGGAATTTGCGCGTTAAGGAACCTATGTCGACTCTCTTTATCTTTATCCTGTTGCTAACGGCTACTTGCTTGCTGGCATTGAAACAGACCAAAGCAGGGCTCACAACACTGCTGCTTGCCATTACCTGCTTCATGCTCATTGGTACTGGTCTTATTCCAGCTATCATCTTAGGACCCTTACAAAGACCGTTTATTGAGCTGCCTGAACCGCTATGGAAAAAGAAAAATGCCATTGTGTTATTAGGCGCAGGCTCGATTAAATTGCCAATAACGCATCAATTTAGCCCGACCATACTGGCTTATTCCAGAATTCATGAAGCGGCGCATCTTTATTTTGCATGTACGAACAGCCATCATGACTGCAGCATTATCATCAGTGGCGGGGATCCGCGGCATATTGGCGAATCAGAGGCACAAACGTATCGCAACGCACTACTGCAGCTAAACATAAATGCTACCGACCTGGTGCTTGAGTCACACAGCAAGAACACTTATAAAAATGCTGTATTTACAAGCAATTATTTGAAAAAAAACCAATTCGACCAGGTTGTTTTAGTCACATCAGGCTTCCATTTGCAGCGCTCACTGTTGTATTTTTCTAAATTTGGAATTGCAGCCCAACCAGCCCTGGCAGACTACTTAACACCGCAATATTCATTCATCCCTTTAGGCTATAATTTTGCAATGACCGATTTGGCTGTGCATGAGTATTTAGGAATAGTGCAGTTGTATGTTTATAACTTTTTGGGTTGGAATAGGACTTAGGACTTTCAATTAGCCTTAAGTTTTAGTTGATTTCAATCTCAATCTCAATTTTGATTTTGCACCTAGTTTGAATCCGTTCGTGGTGAGGAGGCGCACTCGCCGATCTAGCAAGTAACAGTAAAATTTACTGCGCCGTCTCGAACCATTCACGACGTATATCAACCACGCACGGCCCTAAAATTAGACAATACAAATCCAAAATCGGTTAAGACTCCGTTGATTTAGTACGTCGTGAATGGGGCGCTTCTCTTGAAAGAAAAGATAAAAGGTCTGTGGCGTCGCTACAGAGATTGGCGCTCCTGATAACAGGATAGAATGTTCTGACGCCCCGGGATTGCAAATCTCTAACCCAGTTACTTGAACTCAGGATCGCCACAGAATTAATAGCCTACCCTGATTTTTTATATAAATAAAGACAAATAGTTTGTAGATTAAGGGATTTGAAGTCCAATGGTACGAAAACATACGCTAAGGAATTGCAATATTCTTCGATAGCTGATTTAAAACAATCGATGAATCCAGATTGTTTAAACGATGGCGTCTATAAAATAATGAAAGCTCAAAGCTCTTTTACGTTTAAATGCACTTCATTGGAAGCAAATTTGGCCACAATATCCAATTCACCGCCCATGGCTTCAATATAACGCTTCAGGGTAGATAGTTTCATGTCACGCCGTCTTTCTGTTCTTGAGACATTAGCCTGTTTAGTATTTAGTTTAGTGGCCATATCTTCTTGAGTAATATGCAACTGCTCACGTATTTCATATAAAAGAACTTCCTTAAGCAATTGACTGGTTTTTTCTTCAACTGTCTTCTGCGCAGTTAAGCTCATTTTGTTTTTTAATGTTGAGAAGGACTTAGCCATTGTTCTTTTCCTCCGTTTTTTTCAGGCAATGACTTATCCTGTATTAACAATTCAACAACGTCTAAAAAATCTTTCTTTTTATATCGACCCGCTGCAGCGACGCTGCAATTTTAGCATTAGATCTTCCCGCCTGCTGCCTTGAGTGTAGGTTCTGCTAGGGTGATTTTACTGTATTGATGCCTATAATAAAAACCACTAGATTAGAGCCTGCACTTAATGATGATGTGCGTACAAGCCTTATAAAAGGGCTAATTCAAATGCGGTTGCCCTCGCACCCAGAATTCCTGGCGAAAAAGACGTTCAATTGCATCAAAAAAACAGGCATTAACCATGTGGCGAATACTTCTTAACCGTATTACAGCAGAACAATTTCTCAAAGCAGCTGACACCTTAAAACCAGCAATTATTACAAAA
>JBIODT010000081.1:0-9511 GCA_044445305.1 Legionellales bacterium
AAATTTACGCGACTATATTGGCTATCATTTAAAAACTTTTATTTTTTGCAAATATTCAGCTGCCCATATAACAATTTTTTTGTGTTGGTGGGGCCTCTGGCCCGACGCTTCTGGGTTTTTAAAGTGCAAAAACCTTGTTAATTGAGATCCCTAGCGCTTGCACCGCTACATACTGCGTTGAGGTGCCCAATAAAGTACCCTCTTTGGTGTATCCATTCGTTAACGTACCTGAGAATGGCGCGGAATAATTGGTCTTATTGTGTGGCGTCATGGCATAAGTGTAATTGATGTCTACGAACCAGGTTGGCTCGACAAAATAGGTGATGCCGATTTGAGCCACCCCACCCCACATCCACTTGGCACTGGAAAAATTAGTGGGCGCGCCAGAGACATCTGCATGTGTGCTGTCGACATCCGCATAACCTGTGACATTATCAAGATGGGTTTGTGTATCAAATACCGAAGGACCAACACCTAAATAGATGTGACTGTTTTTAAATGAGTGTCCAATAAAAGGAATTAAATCCAACTCGTGACTAACCTGAGTTTGCACCGACTCAATAGTAGCACGGCCTGTAAAACCAATTCCTTGAGCAGTCACCGGAGTAAGTGTTCCCAGCTGAGGAGAGACAAGATCTGAGTCAGTAGCTGTTATTGCTACATACTTATAAGCAAATTTAGCGCCCCACAACCAGTCCATGCCTGAAAAATGTTTAAAATATCCCAGTTGTGCTTCAGGAGCAAAGGTGGATTGCGTCATGTGAAAAGGAATGGCAGGGCCATTAGCAGTACCCGATGCAACCAAGGTTGCGCCATTATAAATATTCGTAGTTCCAATGAGTGGATCGAGGTATTGATCTAATTTAACGGAATTATAACTTCCTCCTAGCCCCACAAAAACACCCGATGAAGGTCCTTCGGACACCGGTCCCATGGCACCTGCAAAGGTTAAGCCCGAGCATAATAACAAAGGTAACGCATGTAGTTTGGTTTTGATCATGTTTAACATCCTGTAAAATAATCATTAAATTTCATGCAATGCAACACTGCATTCTATACTGCGTGGGCAGATGTGATGCTAACAACGCAGGTTGTGACCGCGCGCAGTATAAGATTATCGTGATGCCAACAGATAGGCAAGCTCATCGGCCCTTCCAATTAGCGCGTAGCCTTGATGCAGCGCAGCGTAATCAAGGTTTTAACAATTTAAATGACGTGGTCTAATGGATCTGACCAGTCTAGTTAAATTGCGAGTAGAAACCTTGATTACGCTGTGCTGCATCAAGGCTACGCGTTACGCCGTTAACTCATTACCTTTATTCAAACCTGATTGCCTGATCGTAAAGACGAATTTCCACATTCATTGAGTCCAATTCATAGCACATGTGTTTTTGTCCCGTACGAAGTGGCTTTGTATACAGTTTGAACCCGTTCGTGGTGAGGAGGCGCACTTGCCGATCCAGAAAATAGCAGTGAACTTTACTGCGCCGTCTCGAACCATTCACGACGTACTAAATCAACGGAGTCTTAACCTGTTTGGGGTTTATATGGTCTACTTTTAGGGCGGTTCTAGGTTGATATACGTCGTGAATGGTCAACAGACCTTATTAAATGTGGGCAATAAATTGACACAATAGCCATTTGTTAGTA
This sequence comes from Legionellales bacterium, assembly GCA_044445305.1. Taxonomy (GTDB): domain Bacteria; phylum Pseudomonadota; class Gammaproteobacteria; order Legionellales; family Legionellaceae; genus Legionella. The sequence continues at coordinate 1,651 of JBIODT010000081.1, forward strand.
TCATACAGCCCTTTTGTTGTGAAGCAGCGTCTTAATGAATGATACCCTATGTGCTATGCGGCATTTAATAACGAAACTGATCCTGGCGTTGGGCTTCTGCCTCTATGTTGCCCAGTGCTGCGCAATGGAAGTGCCTATTGATGATTTCCCGGTCGCAGCTTATTCTCAAAACGCAAATGACTATTGGTCTCCAGATGGGGATGCTTATACCAAAACATTATTGAGCCCAGAATATCAAAACGGGCAGTTGCAGCAATTTTACCAGCATTATTTTTCGAGTGACTCCCAAGGACTGTCACCCTGGAGTGGGCAAATGGTAACGTCCGCGTTAGCCTTGATGAAAAAAATGGAACCCGAAATATTGGCAGGCTTTAACAATCAAAACAAAGCGCCTGAAGACAGGCACTATGCCGAAAATTTCAAGGAACACGAGCAAACTTGGTGGAATAAAATAAAAGACAACATGGACTTATCTGCGCTGGCATCCAGTGAGTTCAAAGAGGAAAATAGAGCCATTGCAGTTACGAATACTCATGCACGTGCGTTACCTGATGTGGCTCCTGATTTTTTGCATGCCACGCTTCCTGGTCAAGGATTTCCTTTTGATAATTTACAAGAATCCGCCATTTGGGCAGGAACACCACTCTATGTTTTTAGCATATCGACAGACAAGGCTTGGTCATTAGTCTTAACACCCGATGGTTATTTTGCCTGGGTTAAAAGTAATGATATCGCGTACGTTGCATCTGGATTTATTAACCAATGGCAAGCAGCCGCACAAAAAAGCCTTATTGCAGTCACCCAAACAGAGGCAAGCATTGTTGATGTCCAACAACAGTTTCAATTCACAGGCTATATTGGCGCTGTCTTTCCAATGAGCGAACGTAATAGCCTGCAAACCGCCATCTTCATACCTGTTAAAAATAACAACAATCAAGCCGTGATAAAAACGGTCCTTATCAATAGCGACGCATCGGCTATAATGCCTTTAACCGCCTCGCCCAAAAACCTAGTTAAAATCATTAACCAATTAAAAAACCGACCTTATGGTTGGGGTGGTGCTTTTTTCTTTAATGATTGTTCTCAAGAGATAAAAAGTATATTCACAGCCTTTGGTATTTGGCTCCCCAGAAACTCGTCTCAACAAGCGCAACTCAGCTCAACATTGGACTTATCCAAAAACGAGGTTGATGAGCGCATCAACCTGTTAAAAGAAAAAGGACATCCATTAATGACCCTCATTTATATTGGTGGGCATGTGATGCTGTATATTGGCAATAAGGGTATAGATAACCACCATAGCGCCGCAATGACCTATCAAAACGTATGGGGCATGTCTCCTGAGAGTCGTGATAAGCGCTATGTCATTGGCCAATCATTATTTTTCCCTTTGCTTAAGAACTACCCAGAAAATCCAGATGTTAGCTCACTCGCGGGCAAAGCTCATTTTAAACTGGTTTATCTTGATGCGCTAAATTTAACAGCGGATTCACCTCAGGGTTTCGCGAATAGGTTTTTAAAGCGCGTAATAACCCATAACAATCTCTAATTATTTAGATAAGGAAGTACATGAGCATTCAAATAATGTATCAGCAAGCAATGTTAAATGATGCTTTTTTTCTAAGCCAAACTGGTGTCGAAAGAAGTGATTACCAACAGCTGTTGTGCCATTTTAACTTAAAATGCCCCAAAAAATTAAACCAGAAAGAAAAATTATTTGCTATCTTGCATGCAAAGCATTACCAGCTTGATGGTACAAGTATTGGGAAGCTGACAGGCTATGTTAAGGCCAAGCGAGATGGCGCAAAATTTTTACAGAACGCCAATACCGCTCTGGCACGGGCACATGAGGGCGTGGCTGCAGCTGTAGCTCTTGGTCAGGCAAATCCTCAGGCGGGACAGTCAGTACCTGAGTTAGAGACCGATGTGCGTCAGAAGAAAAGTGACAGAAAAAAAACCACCTTTAGGGATAATAAAACGATATCGATTGGACAGGACGCTGAGCTTAATGAGGTTTTGGATCCAGGCTTAATCGTTGAGCATGCACAACGCCGGGTTGATTTGTTTTTTTACATGCTTATTGCCTATTATAAAACACAAGTGACCGCACAAATTGATACTACTGTTTTGCAACATGGTATTGGTACAAAAACCATGCCTGCATGTCACAGCGCCATACTCCCTGCCATCTGCGACAGCGTCACAACCAGTGCAGCACACGCTCATGTAACGAGAACTAATCCTGGTTTCTTTAACAAGAAAAACAGTATGTTGCACGGAACGCATTTTCAACATAGCTTGAACTCCACCATAGCATTGCATGCATCAGTTAATTATTTTGACACGCATTATATAGAAGGGAGGGTCGCGGAGGATAAAATGCGCAACAAGTCCATACAGATTGTAAATCGGGTCTCTCAAGGTGAGCTTGATCCTATAGCCGGTACGTTGCAATTTTTAACAGCACTGCGTTCAACGTTTGATAGTGTTAAAGACAACTATTTTAGTAAGCATGAGTTAGTAACATCGCCTAAAGAGACGCGGGCGTTGATTTTTAACAGTCAGGTACAGGGCAGTTTTCAGCATACCTGGCACGAAAATAAGGGAATGTCGGCAAGGATGAATGATGATTATGTTCACTGTCTGTTGCGACTGTTGCCACATGAATTAGAGGCAATTCAACAACGTCCAGAGGAAACCAGCTCCGATTATAGCGCACGATTTTTTCTTGAAAGGGCCGCCATCTATGAGACAAAATATGAGTCAATTGCCCAGGAAATCAAGTGTGTTAATTGATTAAAGCCATGACTTCATTGCCCATGGCAATTTTTAAATTTACGATGGCTGCCGCAAGGACAATTCATAGTGCGAGAAATCATTACTTCGGTGTGAGCTGTTGGTAGCTGTGTGCCGCCAGTATAATACCACCGTCCCTGCTCGCATATAAAGTCACTTTTTTCGTGTATTGACTTTAAACGAGAGCCATCCACAAAACGGGCTACAAATTCTACATAACCCGTGCTTGAGTTTTCCATGACTGACTTAAGTACCTTGAGCTGAATCCAATTGACTTTCTTCGCCCAGCGTTGTGCATCCAGTTCTTGAAAGCCAGTCAAGGCATTGCCACGCATGGTCTCTTTGATGTAATCAATATTGGCCATGGTATAAGCTGCATAACGAGAGCGCATTAGTGCTTCTGGTGTCTCCGGGTTTTGTTTTCCCGTGATAAACGGCTCACAACAGAATAAATAATTTTTTTGAGCATTACAGGGGCAATTAACCATAACCTGCCTTCAGGGCGCACATGACGCGTTAGCAGCTGCCTGTTGTGGGTACAGGGCATACGATTTTAGCGCGTCGTGTGGGCCTAGTGGTTTATAATCTATTTGATCAAATACAAATTCACACGAATCGTCTAATAGTTTTAATGCTAATTTCTTATCTGCTGCTGTAGGGCCTATTCTTATGTGAGGGCATTTTTTTGAGTTGCCTGCACTTGGTTCCCATTGGTAAATAACACCATTCTGTGCCGGGCACATGATAGAGTCAAAATTTTTTCCTAATATTTCACGTAGCACTGGTTCTTGTTCACCAAGATTAAGTTTTATAACCCACAGTGGGCACTCCTCATTTCCAAAATTAACAACCGCCTCACCTTTTAAAGAAAGGGGTTTACCAAGATATTCAATGACGCTGGTTATTACCTTAGATACGTGCTCAGTTTCGTCTTTAGAAGTACAAGCCAATGTAAAATGAGCAAAGGGCTTTAATTTTGGATTTTCAGCATTGATTGGGGAGTTTATCGCACCCAAAAGCATTCGGAGGGTATAAGCTGGGCCTTGTTGTGGCGTTGTAAATTTAAACATAAATAATCCTTGATGCTGCTGCGTCACCAAGAGCTTGCCTATAAGGGACGCAGCGAGAAAAAAAGCTGTTTGAGCTTTAATCAGTGTTATCCAATTAGAATTAAGAATAACACGTTAATTTATATTTTAGATCTAAACTTTCAGGGTGCGCATGAAACGCTAGCAGCAGCTGCTTGTTGTGGGCGCAGTGCATACGATACATGCGGGTCGTGTGGTCCCACTTTCTTATAATCTATTTGATCAAATACAAATTCACACGAATCGTTTACTAGTTTTGTTGCTAATAGTTCATCTTCGTCTTTAGTACCTACTGTGATGTGAGGGCATTTTTCTGAGTTGTCTGCATTGGGAGTCCATTGATAACACACGCCACTCTGTTCAGGGCACATGATAGAATCAAAACTTTTTCCTAATACCTCACGCAGCGCTTTTTCTTGTTCACCAAGATTAAGTTTTATAACCCACAGTGGGCGCTCTTTAGTTCCAAAATTAAGAACCGCTTCACCTTTTAAAGAAAGAGGTTTGCCAAGATATTCAATGACATTTGCTACTGCTTTAGATACTTTCTCAGTTTCGTCTGCAGAAGTACAAGCTAATGTAAAATGGGCAAAGGGCTTTAATTTTGGACTTTCAGCATCGATAGGGGAGTTTATCGTACCCAAAAGCATTCGGAGGGTATAAGCTGGGCCTTGTTGTTTTGGCGCTGTAAATTTAAACATAAATAATTCCTCAAAAGTTAATTTAAACGCGAATTTTGCAACTGTATTATACACCAAAGATAATATTTTTGCAATTCGTGCTGCAGGAACCTAAGAAAAAAATTAGGATTATCGCTGTAAGCGAGAATTTTTTCTCGATTTAATTAGGTAGAGATGTACTTCTTAGCCAAGCTTTTGCCGCTTCACTTACCTTGTCATCGGTTAATGCCATTTCATAAATTGTAATTTTTCGAGCCTCTTCATCACCGTACATATCATCGAGTATTTCCTTCCAAAGGCTTAGGAGCGTAGCAGAGGGCATGGTGCTGACCTGGTTAAGAAGCGCATAAATTCGATCTCGCCAGTAAGCATCCGTAGCTTTTTCTATCCAAGACATGAGTTCAGGTGTTAAGCCAATCTCGTCAAGACCTTTGCCTGCTCCAAACCCCTGTTGCCACTTTTTGGTTCGGAGGTGTGCGTATTTTTTACCATATATCCCCTTAACCCAATCCATGTATTTCTTTCCTAAATCAATACCTGCTTTTGAATAAGGGTCGTTTTTAAGATTGTCTTTTAATTCATTCACCAATTGTTGCCAATTTTTTTTAAAAACGGCTTTTTGCTCAGATGCTTTCATGTCTTGTTCAAACTCTGCATACTGTTTTAACTCATCAGGGGTGAATATTTCTTTAACCCAAGAATGTTCGAGTTGTTGCGTCATGTGATATACCTCTATTAATTGTATAATTTGTTCCCAAGGAATGGATTTTTTATTGCGGCAATCAGCAGTTACGCGCTTCAATATGGCACTTGCTTCCAGGAGCGTTGCTGATTTTTCTTGCAAAAATTGGGACTGCATCGCCAAGTTTTCAATGACACCATCCTGTTTAGCAAGCAATAATTTGATTTGAGACAACTCAAAGCCAAAAAATTTAAGCGCGATAATTTGTTGCAGCTTTAACAAATCCTTTGCAGAGTACAAACGATAACCATTACTTTGGCGAAGCATGGGCTTCAGTAAGCCAATTTTATCGTAGTGGTGTAGCGTGCGCACCGATACTTGAGTCAGCTGACTTAATTCTTTTGCATACCATTGTTGCATCGTTTTTCCCCCTTGTTTCCAAAGTTAGAGTATGACGCAACGTCATAGTCAAGTATTCAATCCCCGGGCTCTCAACATAAATAAATTATGGGTATTGTTTTTTAAGCCCTTGGTCAAATATGGTCTACAATTAAACTAATAACACACAGGAGGGTAATATGCTTATTTCAGAAATGGTTAAATTATATGGAAGGAACTTCAAAAGCACTTTTTTGCGCGGATACACCGAGGCGGGTAATATGCCAGTGGCTGCAGGAACACTTGCCTTTTTCTTGCACACGATATTGCTTCCAGTAACCCTGCTCTTCGGGCCCGCAATAAAGACCATGATAGATATTTCTACCAGAGAGCCTGTTGCTATTGAAAATATAAATGCTTTTAAACAAGACCTAGAAGCACTCAACGAGCAGCAATTTGATGATGTGATTGTTAGGTTGTTGACCTACCTGGGGAAAGTGAAATCAAAATCCAGTCAGCAGCTGTTATGTTAATAGAACTGGATAAATTGCCTGTACACAATGTTTTTCTCCGTAAACAAATAATCGCGGAAGCTAATCACGAGTATATAGAACAAAAAAAAGCTGAAATTATTTCATCTATGAAGCTTCCTGCGCAAGCTACTATAAGTAGTGGGGGAATATCTTATATAATGAGCACAGAAGAATGTCAGAGTGTCTTAACGCAATTACAAGAAACGTTGATTGCGACTGAGCAAAAAATGAGAGTATGGCAGAAACAGGCAATAGTTGAATATATGGAAGCGCCACATAATAATGGTAAGAAATTACAACATGTCTTAATGTCTCTGGTAACAGAAAATGCAAAAGAAAAAATATCCTTGTCAGATTTTTCAGAGCAGGTGCAAACTGAAATTAACAGACTTAGAGACAATGCTAAATCAACTTTTAGTGTTGGCAATAACAATAAAGCAGATAAAATTGCGGCAGCTTTGTTAGCCTATCAGGCTGACCCCAGTGGTGATAATCGAGCAAAAGTGCAAGATGCATTAGCAATCAAGCGTTTTTTTGGAGGGCTTTTTACAAAACCAACACAAGCAACGAAAAACGTGTCGTCTGCTGATCTCAATGTCGACCTGTCAGCAGCAAAGCCGGAGACTACGTTATCACAACAAGCTATGACTCGCGGTGCAGGTATGGCTGTGGATATGAAATCAACATTAAAGACAATGAAACCGGCAAAGGGGGCTCCTGTTTCTGATATAACGCCAGGCAACCCATAACCATTTTTATACGGGTGGGAGTGAGTGGTTACACTTATTTAATATCAATCGGAAGGTTAAACATAAAATCCTGCATGACATGTAGCAGTTTGTTCAGCCCCCACGGGGTGAGTGTGGGCATTACAGGGGCACTTAACCATAACCTGCCTTCGCCATTTATTACCAGCCCTCAGGGCGCACATGATGCGCTAGCAGCTGCCTGTGACTGCACCAGGCCTTGTTGTGCACCCAACGCCTCAACATGGTAGTCCTGCGCTGTGCCCAAGACACCAAAATGGGTGTTATGTGCATCATAATAGAGGCTACTACCGTCATCTTCAGCGCCAAGGAAAAGTACTTTGTATGGAATAAGAAGTGATAGATATCCATACTCGATCTTATGTGTTAAATATTGCTTCAATCGAGATACATCGTCTGGCGGTGATTCGTTTTTTAACTGATATAAGGCAGAAATGATGGCGCCGGCCTCTTGTCTAAGAGTGTTAAACTCATTAACATCTGCCACTGTAGATTCACTGTGTAAGTTAGAAAAGGCGATACAATTTTCTATAGCCTTGTACACAGTTGATTTAGTAGAAGAACCTGAAGGATCTTGTGAAAAAAATGCCGTACCTCTACTCATGTTGGAATTATTTGCATCAATGTTGACAGAATCATTCTGCGCTATGTCTGGTTTTTCTTGGTTCATAATTAACACCCTCAATTAAAATATAGAATTATTGATTTGCTAGAGCAGCCAGTCATCTGGCCGTTTTTTGAGTTGCCTGTACCTAGTTTGAACCCGTTCGTGGTGAGGAGGCGCACTCGCCGATCCAGCAAGTACCCGTAAAATTTACTGCGCCGTCTCGAACCATTCACGACGTATATCAACCACGCACGGCCCTAAAATTAGACTATAAAAACCCAAAATCGGTTAAGACTCCGTTGATTTAGTACGTCGTGAATGGTTCGAGAC
>JBIODT010000082.1:0-9468 GCA_044445305.1 Legionellales bacterium
CGAAGCATATATGGACCCTACCGGTTTGCAAGGAAAATGTTAATATTTTTTAGCAAAGTTAAGTTAAGTTGCAGTCATATATTCGGTCTCTTACATTGAGTGATGCATTCACTCGGACCCTGATAGTATCTGCGCTCTTTCTCCTAATCAATCCAACGGCCTTAATTGCTGCCCATGCTTCTTAAAGGTTATGAAAGAGCCGGTCTTACCTATTTTGCTATCAATATCTTAATGTTCCTCTCGCAACTCGTTGAAGGGATATTTCCCGTATTTACTTCTCATCGCCTGATTTACGCTGAATGTGTTTTTTTACATTCAGCGTAAATCAGGTGAAACCCATGTACTCAATTAATAAATGCCTGTTTTTCATGCTACTCCAGCTTCTTTCTTTGTAGAGCCACGATAACACTCTCCTGTTGCCAATAGAGCCCAAATGATACGCGCATTTTTATTGGCTACTGCCACTGAGGCCTTGTTATAACCACAGCGAATCTTTTTGTCAGCTACCCATTTGCTACGTTTATCCGTTTTGTTCTCGCAGGTTTTAACAACTGAGCGCCCACCGTGAACCAGTAACTTCCTAACATAACGATCGCCACGCTTGCTAATCCCTCCTAAAACAGTTTTAGACCCACTGGAGTGCTGTTCAGGAACCACCCCAAACCACGCAGCTAGTTCCCGACCATTCTTAAATAAACTCGGGTCACTGACTGTTGCGACAATAGCCGATGCTGTTATAGGTCCTATGCCTTCTATCTCTTGAATCGCTATGCAACGAGGATCTGTGGCAGCATGTCGTTGAATTTTTTTATCATAATGGGCTACTTGCTCGTTATACCTTTTCATTTGCTCATGTAATTCTAAAAATACTTCTTTGGAGCCCAAACTTAGCTTGTGTTGCTCTTCTTCTAAAACAGCTGGCAATGAAGCGAGCTTTGACAGCCCTTTGGGAATTACAACACCGTATTCAGCCAATAAACCTCGTATCTGATTGCCATGGGCCGTTCTTTGTTTCATGATCAATTCTCTAACTCGATGCAACATTAATATATCTTGTTGCTCTATTCCTTTTATAGGAACAAATCGCATTGTCGGGCGTGTTACCGCCTCAGCGATCGCCTCAGCATCTTGTGAATCATTTTTATTCGATTTAACATATGCCTTTACAAATTTGGGAGCCATCATTTTTACTGAATGCCCTTGCTCTATAAAAACGCGCGCCCAATAATGGGCACTACCGCACGCTTCTATTCCAACCAAGCACGCAGGAAGATTTACCATGTACTCAATCAGTTTCTTTCGACTTAGTCTTTTGCGCAAAACACATTCTCCTTTTGCATTTGTACCATGCAATTGAAAAACATCCTTTGCCAAATCTATACCTAATACTTTAATATCTTTCATTATGGATCCTCCACTTTTATTGAATGACTGTTACAACTTCATTCTGGCTCAATTTAGAAGCCTTTTCAAAGTGGTAGGGTCCATACTATTAATCCAGAGAGTTCGGAGTGACGGCCGCTGGATTGCTTCGTAGCCTCGCAATGACGCACTGTTTGAGTGCTGTGTGATTTTATAACTATTTTCCATGAGATAATTTATGGGTAACGATATGGCTGCATCAAGGCTACGCGCGCCACCAAAAACCCAAACTGGGCTTGAAGTTAGTTATACTGCGCGCTTTGTTTCCTAGGTTACAAATAGTAACTGCTGTGAGTCATCAGTTTAGATACGGCACTCATCACCTGTTTGATAACAAACGGCAGCTCTATTGCACCGGCATTGACGGCCGTTGCCGCATGATGTTCTTCATCTTGTTGCATGCGTTCAAGAATGGCCTTGGTTTTTTTATCGGCGGCTGGTATGCGTTGCAAGTGTTGCTTTAAATGCGCGGTCACTTGACGTTCTGTTTCTGCCACAAACCCGAGGCTGATTTTATCTCCTGCTAAGCCTGCGACCGCACCTATGAGTATAGAGCCACCATACCACAGTGGGTTTAGGATACTGGGTCGAGAATGTAACTCCAACAAACGCTCTTCGCACCAAGCCAGATGATCCAGCTCCTCAGCCGCCGCCTGGGCCATTTGTTCTTTCACCTGCGTCAACTGAGCCGTTAACGCTTGCCCTTGATACAAAGCCTGAGCACAAACCTCACCTGCATGATTGACCCGCATCAGTCCAGCCAGGTGTTTTTTCTCTTGACTGGTAAATTCACCATCATCAATTTGTGCAGCAGGCGATGCCCGCATAGAGGCTCTTTTTTGTGGTGGTAACAAGGTGCGTAATGCACTGTCAATTTCACCGATGAAGGTTTCAAGTAAGCTGGTTTTTTGCATAGCAACTACAGGATTATGATGATAAGGGCATGTTATCTGGAATAGAGCCAGCTTTAAAGCGGTTCTTGGTAAAAAATACTTGGGCTTACATTCTGAGTACCAAAAACACAGTCTTGACAGCCACTGAATTTATGTGTAATTCTTTGAAAGTTAGATGTAAAACGGATTCATTTAAGAAGGATGCTCGATGATGTTAGCGAATAAAAACCAGTGGGTAAAAGCGCTGTTGTGCCTGTTAACAGGATTGATGGTTCAAGCTGCCTTTAGCGGTCAGTTAGCACCAGCTGGCAAATCAGTTCACTTTGAAAAAGAGCCAGTGCAGCAAACCTCTTTTTATTCTCGGTTTAGCCCTAAAAACGCCCAAATACCCATTCAGTTTGGTGTCTTTGCCAGCAGACAAGGGAAGTCACAAGACATCAATATGGTGGATCTGATTGGTGATCATTTCGCAGTCCATAAAGACAATAACATCAATGGTCTTGTGGGTTTGGGTTATTATGTTAACGGCTACGACAGCAAGTACTATGAACTGGCGGTAGGTGTGAATGCTTACTATCTGGCGCAGCAGTCGGTTCGTGGTACGGTTACCCAGGAACAATTATTTACCAATCTTGCTTATGGCTATGCTGTTACAAATTATCCTATTTATCTTGCTGCAAAAGCGGCATTAAAAAATGCCAGTGACAACTACAATGTGACCTTAGACTTAGGACTGGGGCCCAACATCGTTCATACCAGCAATTTCGGAGAAACATCGATTGATGGTGGCGTTACCCTACCTGATATGGCCTTTAGCGGACGCACTCGAACTGCCTTCAGTGCTACAGCGGGTATGGGTTTGCGATTAAATAATGTGTTTCGCAACATGCCCCTGGAATGCGGTTACCGCTTCTTTTATTTAGGCGCAGGCGGCTTTAACACCATTAACTCGCAAATACTGAGTGATTTTAAAGCAGGTAATGCTTATGCCAACGCCCTTATTTGTTCGGTAACGGTCTAGCACAACGTTTCACGGCTTCCGTCTGGTGACGCTGAGCGATGGCAGGTCGTTCATGATTCTAGTGACGGAGACCCTTCTCCCGCTGGCGGGAGAAGGTGCCCGACAGGGCGGATGAGGGTGGATCAAATGACATGGATGATACTTAAGATGACAAAGCAGGTTCATGTTACCTTTGCAAAAACACGTTGAATCAATTTGATTTAGTTCAACATATGCGTGCTTTCAATGGCTAGTATGAGCCACCCTCATCCGCCCTGTCGGGCACCTTCTCCCGCCGGCGGGAGAAGGGTCTTCGTTACTAAAATCATGAACGACCTGCCATCGCTCAAAGATGGATGCAAGATGATATGTCACCGGACAGAAGCAACGAGTTAGCACCATTATAGTAGAATTGACAACAGGCCTGCGAGCCTTGACACCAGTTTGATGCCATCACCATCTAACGACTTTATGAAAGGATCATGCTATGAAAAAGGCTTTATTGACTCTAATCTCTTTCTGGGCTTTCTTTATCCCCCATCTAGCAAGCGCTGGCACTGGGTTGCTGTTTAATGTTTCTGCATCAGGACAGTCAACTGAGCTGAATATTACCTTATGCCTTAATGGCAAGGGCCCCTTAAGCTGTCAAAACTATAATGTTTCTTCATTAGACTTAACGGTATTGACCACCGTCCCCAATCACAGCTATGCCAGCGCGGCCATTAAAATCAATACCCCAGGTTATGTTCCAACCGGATGTACACCCCTGAGTAATGGCTATTGCTCCTTTTCGGTGAGCAATACTAAGAATGCCAGTATTTATTGTCGTCCAAGCTCGCTCTCAAAGTGGGCCTATGTCAGTGATTTGTCATCTAATTTATGGCAATGCCCTATCAACAGCACCTCGGGTGAATTCACAACTGCCTGCACGGCATTAACCAACTCACCGGCATTTGTTTCTACTGTTGGCACGGTATTGAATACCTTTGCCGGCACTACCTATGCTTATATTGGAGATAACTCACCTATTTTATGGCAATGCCCCATCAATACTACTACGGGCACCTTTAGTGCCCCCTGCGTAGCCTTAACTAACACTACGTCGTTTGCCGTCACTTTTGGCGCGACGTTTAATACCTTTGCCGGCACTACCTATGCCTATGTCAGTGATTTTTCATCTACTTTATGGCAATGCCCCATCAATGCCACTACTGGCGAATTTAGTGGCTCCTGTGCCGCGCTAACCAATACGTCAGCGTTTACGCGTATTTTGGGCGTGACTTTTAACACCTTTGCCGGCACTACTTATGCTTATGTCAGTGATAGCTCAGATACGCTATGGCAATGTCCCATCAATACCGCTACCGGTGGCTTTAGTGCTGCCTGCACGGCGTTAACCAATACCACGTCATTTGCCTATAGTACTAATGTGACCTTTAATACCTTTGCCGGCACTACTTATGCCTATGTCAGTGATGACTCAGATACGCTATGGCAATGTCCCATCAATACGGCTACCGGTGGCTTTAGTGCTGCCTGTACGGCGCTCACAAATGTCATATCCTTCTTCGAGACGACTGACATGACCTTTGATAGCTTTGCCGGTACTACTTATGCCTATGTCAGTGATTTTTCCTCTAATCTATGGCAATGCCCCATCAATACCGCGACCGGTGCCTTTAGTGCTGCCTGCACGGCATTAACCAATGCCATGCCTTTTGTTAATACTACGAGTGTGACTGGTAGGTTGTAAATAGGCTTTGTAACTACTCACTCCATGCCTACGTCTCATGGACAAACCGCAGAGTGAGTGGTTACTACGCTTTTTAGAAAACAGCTGGGCTTGTGCTATCAAGTGTCCTTAAAGACCAGGCCTTGCCTCAAACAGGCGGCCATTAGTGAGCGCAACAACAAGCGCTTTGAATGCCTTGACATGAGCTGCCAATTTATGAGATAGTCCGCATGCGAGGTTGGACTTGCTATGTGTCATTCCACTGGGTCAATTGGCGACACACTGATTGGCCCTTTCTAATTTTCATTATATGAATACTGCTTGTTTTAGCAGTAGAGCTTAATCAGCAGAATCTAAAAAATTAACGGTACTTTTTTTGTATCCTTTTGATGTATGTTGTTTATGATTTAGACAGGGCTGCCTGCGTCTTTTTACATGCAGCCCTGTCTAAAAACCAATATGATAAGGCATAACCATGTCAATTAAATCAGACCGATGGATAGAGAAAATGGCTGTTGAGCAGGGAATGATTTCCCCGTTTCAATCGGGCCAAGTGCGTGAGAATGCCAGTGGGCGGATAATCTCCTATGGTGTCTCCAGTTATGGCTATGACGTTCGTTGTTCCAATGAATTTAAGATTTTCACCAATATTAATTCCGCTATTGTAGATCCTAAAGCTTTTGATAGCGCTAGCCTGGTGGATGTTCAGGCTGATGTTTGTATTATTCCGCCTAATTCTTTTGCTTTGGCCAGGACCGTCGAGTATTTCAAGATCCCGCGCAACATACTGACCATCTGCCTCGGAAAATCTACCTATGCGCGTTGCGGTATTATAGTCAATGTGACGCCCTTAGAGCCAGAGTGGGAGGGGCACGTGACCCTTGAGTTCTCCAATACAACCACCCTGCCTGCTAAAATTTATGCGAATGAGGGTGTGGCGCAAATGCTTTTTCTTGAGGCCAGTGAGGTTTGTGCTGTTTCATATAAAGACAGGGCAGGGAAATATCAAGGGCAAACTGGCGTAACCCTGCCTCGAACTTGAGTTTTGAGGCAGGCGTCTTATTGTTGCTAAAACAGGACGATCTTTGCGCTCTGAGCCTGAGTTATGAGTCGTCCTCATTTGTCAATATGGGGCAATGGTCGCGCGAGCTATCAACGCGTTCACGCAGCTCTTTGCCTGGCTTGAAATGAGGACTGTGTTTCGCTTCGGTGACTACTTTTTCACCGGTTTTAGGGTTGTGTGCATTGCGTGGTGGCCTGTAGTGCAGCGAAAAACTACCGAAACCACGAACTTCTATTCTTTGGCCTTCAATCAGTGCCGTGCTCATTAATTCCAAGATGCCATTAATGCCATCCGCCACTTGTTTTTCTGGCAGATGGGTCATCTTGCCAGCGATGCGTTCAATGAGTTCCGATTTAATCATACCCACCTCTATTATTATCCTGTACTTATTAGTATAGACTGGGAAAAAAAATATTCAATGTTTTCAATTAAGTTCATCATTAATTGTTTTTCGGGTATGAATAAAGGCCCTAACAACGCCCCAGCTCATCTGTATTTCTGTGCTCATGGTCAAAGAAAAAACACTGGAGCAAAGGGCTTTGCTGGTGGTGATTACTGTTTGCAGCTGTGGCAATAAAGCCAGGCGCTGACAAAGATCCACCCATGTTTGACCAAATAAAGCCGTGGCATTGATAAAAATAAGCGTGGCACTGTTTAGGTCCACTTCAAAAAAATCACCTAAGATGAACTCGATGCTTGCTGCCTTAGCGCCGTCAGTTTGGAGTGCTGTTAATCGAGCGGCTTGCTGGCAGGCACAAAAGTACAATTCAGGATGCAGCTCAATGCCTACACTTTTTCGTAGCGGATAAACCATTGCTGCCGCAAGTACGGCCTTACCCGTGCCTGAGCCTAAATCATAAAAGACTGTGTCGCTGTTGGGATTGGTCAGCGATAACAGCGCAATAAAGGGTAGGAATTCAATTTCACCATAAACGTATTCTAGGGCATCTCCCCGTAGCCGTGCCTGGCGAGACAGCAAAAAACCGTCTACATCCTGATACAGTTGCTGGAATGTTTTATGATGTTGCTGCAAATTTAAGGCTTGCTGCCAGCGCACAATACGTACTTTTTTCTTAAGTTGTTGCCCGCTGTAACACAACCAGGGCAAGCAGGCGAGCATACAAAAAAAAAGCAGGAATTTAGTATTCATCTGCTAAGGCCACCAGTATGATTCGTCATCATTAATATTACCTTAATCAGGAACTGCGGATTCTTGCTTGTTACAGAGTTAACCCATAATATCACTTTAATATTATATATTATGACTGATTCGATTGAAATTTAACAACGGGCTGGATATTGACTTGAAGTCGGCATGGAGTTGGTTTGAATTTATTCGGCCATCCGCAGCCTTGATTGAGTGCTTGTTAAAGCTGGCCTTGTTGGTTATTAGCGTTGTCGCCTACGTTCCTTTTGCGCCGAAATTGCCAGCAGCCAGCCTGGACTCATCTTGGGCCCTCGGGCTCAATCAAGCCGTAGCCCAAGGGCTTGCTTTTGGTAAAGACATTATCTTTACTCTAGGTCCTTATTCATCCATCTATACCAAAGCCTACCACCCCGCTACCAGTAGCATGATGTTTGGTGGCAGTCTGTATTTGGCATGTTCGTGCTGGCTCTGTCTGCTCTGCTTAATGCAGAACACGCCATGGCGTTGGACTTGTGCCTTGGCGGTCTTGCTTGCTTGCATGCTTTGTTCTCGTGATGCCATGCTTTTTTCTTACGCGCTGATCGCAGCACTTGCGGGTTATAAATTAGCGCTGATGCCAGCGCGCACGGGTCTCATGCAAGTGGTATTCATGTCGGTGTTTTTTGCCCCTTTTGGTTTGCTGGTTTTGGTCAAAGGGACTTTACTGCTGTTGTGTGCTGCGGTTTTAATCGTTAGTGTCTTGTTGCTCTTCGGCCTCAAACAATACCGTCTGGCATGTTGCTGTTGTACAGCACCGCTGGTATCGATGTTGTTGTTTTGGCTGGGCTGTGGGCAGTCATTGATTGACTTGCCAAATTATCTGATGAATACACTCTACATCGCCACTGTTTTTACAGAAGCCATGGCTATGGAGATCCATTATGGTGAAATCAGCGCCTATCTTATTAGTGCGGGCGTTATTTTATGCGTCATTGCCTGGCAAAAACAACTGCCGCGATGCTGTAACTGGTTTTTAATCAGTGTTTTTTTTATATTTTTACTGATCGCATTCAAGTCTGGATTTACGCGGCATTTTGGACATGTTTTTATAGCCGGCACTGCTATTTTGATGGCGGCTCTTCTGCTGCCCTTCGTCGTTAACTCAAGGCTCACAGTGCCGGTCATATTGCTGTCTTTGGCTGCATCCCATTATATTGAGAGTCAAAATGGCAGAATATCCATGCTCGAGAATTTTTCTTCAACCTATAGTGGCGCATGGCATGGACTAAGCAATTGGATGCATAATAGCGCGTGGTTACAGCAAGACTATGCACTGTCGATGGGTTTTCTCAAAAATCAAGCGTCATTACCCTTGTTGGAGGGCACTAGCGACATCTATTCTTCAAATCAGACCTATTTAATCGCATCAGGAAACCAGTGGTCTCCGCGCCCGATACTTCAGAGTTATTCTGTTTTCAATGGCTGGTTGGCTTTACAGAACAAACAACACCTGCTTGCTGCTGGTAGTCCAGACAACATTTTCTTTAAACTGGAGCCTATTGATAACAGACTACCTGCTCTTGAAGATGGTGCCAGTTGGCCACTGTTATTAAGCCGTTATCAACCAACGCAGATGAGCAATGAATTTATAGTTCTTAAGAAAAAGCTGTTGGAGGGGCAAACTAACAGTCTGCTTAGACCGCTAAGCAGTGAGCAACAGGTTCTTGGGGAGCCGATCCAAGTGCCCTACGTGAAACACCGCGCACTATTTGTTAACATAGACTTACTACCAACAGTTTGGGGTCAATTAGCCACACTGTTGCTAATGCCCACTAAGCTACAAATCAACGTGCTGCTTGAGAATGGGCTTATGAAGCACTATCGTTTTATAGCCAACATGGGCTCATCTGGATTTTTAATATCGCCACTTATTGAAACTACGGATGAGTTCCTACAGTTGTATGCAAACAACCGTTACTTGGAAGAAAAGCGGGTTAAGAGCATCTCAATCACCACCTCAGAGCGCTACCATTGGCAATGGAACCAGCAATTCCGCATCAAATTCAGTTATCTGGTTTAAGGCTGACCGCACGCAGTTAGTCGCTGGCACCAAATACAATTGTCACCTTTGCGAACGGATAATCAGGCGTTAACAAACGCAATAAGTTAACTGCGTAGCGCGTAGCCTTGATGCAGCCATATCGTTACCCACAAGTTATCTCATGGAAAATA
>JBIODT010000083.1:0-9455 GCA_044445305.1 Legionellales bacterium
ATATAAATCCGATTCCATGTAGATAGAAAACCATTTTTCATTAGAGCATTTTGAATAATAAGCTTGCCCGTCTTTATCAAGCAGGGTAAGAGAGGCATAAGTAGCTCCGTGATCGAATAGTGTATCGACCAACGATGAAAAATTAATGGTTTCAAAAAAATTACTAGACTTGATCATTACAGCTCCATCAGACTGAGTAAATATTAACTTATGGTCGAATTGCCGTCCATTGAATTTTAGCTAAAAGATCATAATTATCGATGTTAAATTTTTGTCCAGTGGGGTTTTTAATGCACAATTCATTTTCATAGGCCAACAAACCTGCATACACCGTGTTTTGATGGACTACAAAAACCAATGAATTAAGGTGACCTTCTGGATTAGAATTAATTTTAATACCACCAACGTAATCTCCATATCGTATTACGGGCATAAAAAAATTGCTTGTTACCTTATAATAGGTGAAGTCTTTAATCTTCTGATGTAATTCTAAAAAATTCTGTTGACATAGATCATCAAATTGATCTTCTCTAAATTCTTTCATATTCAACAGAGTTGGAGGTATGCCTGTACCAAATTCTATCCATTCAGGGGCAACAATGAGTCCGTTTTCACAGAAAAAACCTGACAGTAATTGGATTTTTTTAGAGGAGGGTTGAACGGTGTCCAACTCCCAGCGCGCTATGGTAGGAACAGATGCTTCTTTCCATCTGTGTTCCAATTCTTTTCTAGTTAAATTAAGCGCTGAACGGCAGTAAGTGACTCTATCACCAATAGTTTTCAATTATTTTCTCAAAATTTTATTCGCATTATATTATACCAAAATTTGGTGAGATAATCATAGCGCTAAAAAGCCATTCAGACCACTATACAAAAAATGGTGGGGCTATTTTTTGTATAGTGGTCTGATGTGTTATTTTGATAGACTCGATCTTCCTACGTGGTAAAAAATCATATGGGTGCCGTTTTTTTAAAACGGCTATAATCCATCGCTGTCGTCTCGGAACTGAGCAGCACTTCATATCCGGGCGCCATCCAACATCCAGCTTCTATGGTGTAGAAGTCAATTCGGACTGTGAGTCACAGTCCGATTCGGCATCAGCATCAGCTGCCGCGGCGGATGCTGCATCGGGTATTGAATCTGATGCAGAAAGGAGTGCGTATAATGACCTCGCTGACGCAGTCGCTGCAGACAATGACCTAGTCGTTGCAGATAATGGCTGCGATATTACCCCACCAGCAGCTCTTGCAACGTGTTCTTCTTTCATTGCGGTGACGTCTTTTACCGCCTTCTCAAATTGTTCTTGAAATCGGCCTAAACTAGGGCCGCACAACTCAGCGGGTGCGTTTGCTTGTATGCCCCAAAAAGACACCGGTAGAGAATATGAAGTGCTTGCGTCTCTGATGATTCGTTCATTATCGGATAGCAGATCCTGAAGCACGGACAGTGTGTACCGCCGTTGGTCTTCAAAATTATCACTGGATTTAATGAGCAGACTTAACATTTCCAGCCTGTGACACAGTGCTGCTTCTTTTTTGATTCTGACTTCTGGGTTGCTTTTGCTGGTAGGCTGAAATAGGTCATCGCCGAAGTAACAGGCTGCATGAAAATGCACTATGCCTTCTGGTTTGTGAGTATTATGGTCTTTATCCAGCAGCTTAAAAGATATTAAACGTAATTTTTCAAGGTATTCGTTGGTGTGGGATATAATCTTACGCAGTGCCGGGATGGTGTTGCCTTCTTCAGCGTCCGTAGTGCCGCCATAGAGCATTTTTTTGGTGATGCTGTATTTAGACTGCGGTTGCTGTGCTCTAACGATCTGGATTTTCTGCAGACAAGACTGCACCTCTGCGCACAAAAATGCAGCATCTGCAGCATCACCATTAGTATCTGAATATCCCATTATTTTCAGATATAGAGCCTCTATAAGTTTTTTTTGCTCTAAAGACAAAGGACGGTTGTAGAACTTACTGTTAATGGAGTTTGTAATGGAGTTTGTAAGCGTTTTTGTGTTCAAGTGTGAAGACAGGATGATTAATTGGTCGCCAATTAAGGTCTTTAAAACCTCTATAAAAATGGTCATGATACCTTTCCTTGTTTGATAAGCAGTCCGATTTGGGCCTAACCGCATGAAACCACCCATACACTTCTGCCCAAATAAATGGCGTTTTTAATACCTATGCACGCGAATTAATTGTGTGTTTGAGACAAGCTCGTGTAGTATTTAACTACGCAATTAATTCGAGATCGCATTCAGTTGGGCGAAAGTGCATGGGGGGTTGTTCATGCACTTTCGCCCAAAATTTAATAATCTAGGAAATCACAAATCTCATGAATTTACAAATTATTATTTTAGCAGCAGGACAAGGCAAGCGGATGTATTCCAATACACCCAAAGTATTACATCAGCTGGCTGGTATGCCCATGCTCACTCGGGTGGTAGAAACCGCAAGCCAATTAAAGCCTGATGCCATACACGTCATTTATGGACATGGTGGCGAACAAATTAAACAGGCACTGGCAGATCTACCCGTACATTGGGTGCACCAAGCAGAGCAACTGGGCACGGGGCATGCGGTCATGCAGGCTTTGCCTTATATGCCACCTGACGCGCAGGTCCTGGTTTTATCTGCTGATGTGCCCCTAATTCAAGCCGATACCCTCAAATCTTTACTTGCCTGCGCTCATCCCAATAACAAGCAACACTCGGTGTTGGCTCTTTTACTTGCCTGCCTGGATGATCCCAGTGGTCTGGGTCGTATTATTAAAAACAAGCAAGATGAAATTTGTAGCATAGTTGAGGAAAAGGATGCCAGTTTTCAAGAGAAAAAAATAAAGGAGGTTTATACCGGCATTTGTTGTGCTACTGCTGCTGATTTGGCATGTTGGCTGCCACAATTAGGTAAGGACAATGTTCAGGGTGAATATTACCTGACCGACATCATTGCCATGGCAGTGAAAACACAAACGCCCATTACCTCACTGACATCTAACGATAGGATGCAGATTCAGGGCGTCAATAATCGCTTGCAGTTACAACAACTGGAGCGGGAGTGGCAACGAAGAGAGGCAGAGCGATTGCTTGCAAGTGGGGTCGCTATAGCGGATGCGCACCGCTTTGATGTTCGTGGGGAATTAATTTGTGGTAAAGACGTGTTTATTGACATCAATTGCGTGTTTTCAGGCAAGGTGGTTTTGGGTGATGCTTGTCGAATAGGCCCCAATTGTACTTTAACCGATGTGGTTTTAGGCGCTGGATGCGAGATTTATGCAAACAGTGTGTTAGAAGGTTGCCAGATGGCAAATGACTGCCACATAGGTCCTTTTGCACGTTTGCGTACGGGAACGCAACTGGCCGCACATTGCAAAATAGGTAATTTTGTAGAAACTAAAAAAGCGTGCTTCGATGAGGGGAGTAAAGCCAGTCATTTAAGCTATTTAGGCGATGTCAGTATTGGTAAGCGGGTTAATATAGGGGCAGGCACCATTACCTGTAATTACGATGGTGTGAACAAGCACAAGACTGTTATTGAAGATGGCGCTTTTATCGGCTCAGACACCCAGTTAATTGCCCCAGTGACTGTGGGGGCCAACGCTACTATTGGTGCTGGGAGTACCATTCGCAAAAATGTGCCGGCTCATGAATTGACTTTAAGTGAATCCAAACAAAAAACCATTTATGGTTGGAAAAGGCCGCTGAAAAAAGACTAAGGTCTGTTTATCTTGGCCCAAATGGGCTGATTTTCGGTGCTGGAAAATCAGCCCATTTGGGCTCAAGCTGGCGAAATGTCAACAGACCCTAAGGATCATCTATTACATTTTAGCAACCACACCCTCAATGGCGTCATCGTTACAAAAACGGTCAACATTCTGCGTGCCATAACCCTGGAAAGCAGTTACAACTGGCCTGGAGACCAAACTTAACGCCGATTTTAACAAGCTGCCTAGTGCTGCGGCAAGCAGCAGTGCTGACATAATCAGCGCAGTCACGGCATCCGCGGCACTGTCATCACCGTCAACGCCACCAATATGCACCAAAGCACTAGCGCCTTTATAGATGGCTGCGGTCAATGCAACAACAGAACCAAGAGTCGCCAGTATTGGCAGTGCCGTTACGCCCATTATTTCATCATAATAATCGTAACCGTCGCGGAGTTTATCCAACATGGTACAATAGCCTAAGGTTTCTTGAACTAAAAATTTTATGAAATTATCTGCTTCTGGTTCAGACCACAACTGAAAACCATGCTTACTTTTTTGCTCCCATTGCATAAATAGAGCGTCAAGATGATCCAAGTAATTCTGAAAAAAATTCTTATTTTCATCAGGTGTTTTTTGATGAACGGGTACTTTTACATTGTTAAAAAAACAAAACACATCCTACTCCTTAATGGCCTGTCAATAAATAAAAAATCGTAACTGCTCACTCCACGCCTACGTCCCGTGGTCAAGCCGCGGGACGTAGGCGTGGAGTGAGCAGTTACAAAAAATCTTAATCAGCTTTAATTAAGAGACTACCAGCATCACCCAATTGCAAGCGGGCATTGATACCAAGTGGGATAGAAAAATTCGTGTGTCCATGACCTATTCCTTGCACTTGAACCACCGGTACCGCACAACGTTGTGCAAAACGAGTTAATACAGGATTTATCAATGAAGATCCATCAGGTTCTTCACCTTCAAGAAAATCAGCCAATAAAATAGCAGCTGCATGTTTAAAAATATCGGCCTGCAACAAATGTTCCAGCATACGATCAAGGCGGTAAGCACGCTCACCTACGTCTTCTAATAGAATAATTTTATCTCGTCCATCCAGTTGCCAGCAGGTAGCAATGCCTGCTTGAATGATTGATAAATTACCCCCAATGATACTGGCCTCAAGCACACGGTTCATTTTTGCATGCTGGTTAAGCGCTATCAGTCCGGTAAATTCAATGGGGTTGGCAGTGCCGAACAAGATTGATTTTAAAGAAGCAATGGATTCTGGCGAATACCTGCTCGGTGCCGCCGCGCCATGAATGGTTGGCCAGCCCCACTGCTGCTGTAAATAAAGTTGTAGGGCCGTAGTGTCGCTCATGCCCACAAACAGCTTGGGTGATGCGGGTTGGTCAATTTGTGTTAGCTTGGGAATTAAACGCATGGAGCCATAACCACCGCGTGCGCAAATAATTGCCTTGGTTTGCGGGTTTTGTAAGGCTTGTGCTAAATGTTGAAACCGTATTGCATCCGTATTGGCACACAATAAATCGGCACCAAAAATATCCTCTTTGACCAAACAGACCAATTGCCAGGACTCTAACAGTGCCTTTAATTCCGTTAATTCCCGATCGGAACAACGTGAGGCGGGTGCAATAAGTTCAACCGTATCACCGCAGCTTAATCGAGGCATTTTTTGCATTTTGTATGAATCCCAATAATTATAAAGACAGCCTGAACAAAAAAAATCAAATCGCTGGCGGCGATTAAAATATAGCATTTCCAAGCATCTTGAGTATATATTGTAATTCTAGAGGACTAAAAAAAACAGTAGGCATTTGACATTTTGGAGTTGGGATACAATGCATGCGTCTTTTGCGTAGGTGTTGTGCCCCAACTCCCTAAAAGAAGGACTCTTAACATGACCCACTATTTTGAGCAAATTGTAAGCGACTTGCGGGCCAAGACCGTCGCAGACCAGCAGTTGCATCATTTTTTTCTATTAGGTACAGGCGTAAATTTCACTGAAAGACCAATAATCGCACAATCTTACCCCCGCGGTGAAACACTCTCTTATGTTGCCCTACTGACATCACATTTATATCAAGAAAAAGCAACCCAACATGCTGATGCAAGCAACGCAGGCAGTGCACATTATGCACATGGCTATCATTCAAGCTCTGTTGATGTAATCAATGGCACCGACACGCCTGGATTTGAGGTTGGTGACCGACTTGCAAAAACCTTAATGCTGGCGCTGGCTGCTGTTGCTACAGGAAAAACCGCGCTTTGTGTCTCTGGATTCAGTCGAGGTGGGGTAGCCGCTATTGTGTTAATGCACGAATTAAAACGCATTCGCGATGGTCTAAGAGCCGATTTAAAAATACAAAATCCAGCACAGGCTCGAAGTTTGGCAAGCATTATTGCTGATTCCCATAGCGTTCCTTCTGCCATGACGCCTGCATCGCTGCGTAATCCCAGTTACACGCGTTCCGCATTAAACACATTAATACCCAATAAACTGGCAGAGAAAGACGACAAGGTACTGAAAGAAAAACTGTTAGTACAGCTGGAACAACTGCAAGTTAAACTGTTTGTACTTGATCCCGTTCCCGGTGGCAATATAGGTGTTGTTGGTCCATTAACGCTGCTGCCTATAGGTTGGCAAGAAGACAGTTTTTATAACCTTCCTGATTTTGTTATTAAAAAACAAGCGCTTATTCAACAACATGAAACATCTAACTGTTTCAAGCCCATCATCCCCATTGACATGCCCTTTGAAATAATTCCTGGTTGTCATGGTACTGGCGATGGCAATCCCTGTGCTGATAATGGCCTGCCAGTACCTGAACATTTTGTAAAAAGAGATTTAACTGGGGTGCAGGATTTGGTGGTACGGCGTTGGTTGGAATTTATGTTTCCGGACAGGATGCCTCATGTTGCAATCAACTTAGGACATGCGGCACTGGATGCTGTCTCTGTTGCCTATCTTAGAGCCAACAAGTCAGCTCGCAGCAAGCAATTGCTGGACAACTACAAGGCAATCCAAGAAAATTTTCTGGCCTTTGAATGGTTGTCCACCCAAAATTATGCTTATTTACGCCGCCATATGAGTGAACGACGCGTCCATTACCACCAACGAGGCAACACATCAATTGAGGATCTCAATGCACACGGCGACGGTAAAAACTTTTTAAACCTGCAACATGTGGAATTATGGATGGCCAAAACATTAGAAGATTCCAAATTTTCAGAAAAATCATTGGCGGAGCAGGTTAATTGGTTAAAAACAAACATACAAAGTGCCTTTAAAGCAACCGAAGTCAAAGGCGAGGGCCCTCAAGAGACGGTGGTTAAGAGCCTCATTGCTAACCCAGCCCATCATGATTTACTCCGTGGCGCACTGTCGCTGATGATCAATACCATCACCCAGACCTACATGAGGCATGATTTAAGCAAACAGGAACAAAGTGAGTGTATGAATTGTGTGCAAACAACGCTGCAAACATTAGATGAAGCCGCCCTGTTGCCAAGCTTAACTGCTGTGCATAAAAAGTTGGCCTTATCTATTAAAAAAACCATCCATCTTGACTTAACCCAAACCATGCTAAGACATCAAAACTCACTGCTGTCGCTGGCACAAGATTTGCTGCTGGACGCAGAAAATATAGACCCAGCAGGTGCGGAGGAAGGCAAATTAAATTGGCTGCTTAGCGTGCAAAAATTGTACGAGGAACTAAGCTTGATGATAACGCAAATTGACGGACTAGAGCCTTACTGTGATCAGGACTTACTGGTACACGCATGGGGGAAATTTTTACCTGTATTTGCCTTTGAACCAGAAGAACCGGCGGGGTTGGGCTTGCTTAAAAAAAGTCTGCTGCGCTACATTCAACGACAGCAAAAGCTATTGCAGCTCTCGGCCGGCGACGTATTAAGTACCATGCCTGATGCTTTGGAGCACAAGCCTGCTGAACTTGAATGGCTTTTTTACAATTTCATTCATAGGCAGGCCAATGTACACAATCTGGAACTGAGCATTTATGTCCTGACTGAACAACTCACACAAAAATGCCAAGCAGAGAAACGGTTAAAATGCTTTAGAACACCAGAGCAAGAAGCGGCCTTGGCTAAAGTGCAACTGTTACTCAACAACAGCAACAGCTACTTAACGCATCTGCAACTCTCAAGCACTGGCACCCAATTACTGGACCTTAAGAAAAACCTGGTACAGGGGGTGATTGCGGTCTTGAAAGACTGCGAACAATTACCAACCTTGCGATTGCAACTGGTTCAAACCAAGCTGACATCAAGCCCAGAACTATTAAAAGGGCGCCAAGACCCATCATGGCAACAGTTTTTTCACGACTGTATGCACACAGTGACACCGCCTTTTGCTGGGATGGGACGGGGCCAAATGACCAGCAGTGACATGCCAGGTTTCTTTAAACCGGTTGAGGAGCGCGCAAGAATAGCAAGTTATACCTTCCGCGCGCCTTAGGAGCTTGTCAGTAGTCCCTATCTAGTGGAAGGGGCGCTTACTTTTTCCGAAACATCTACACCTTGGACTGCTGCCTTAGGGTTATTAAAGAAGCATAGTGAGTGGTCAGCAATTGTTGGCTCTTTCTCCGTCATCGCATCGGCAACTGAAGCAACTACCGTCTGCTCTGATGTCTCTACCAAAGA
Organism: Legionellales bacterium; assembly: GCA_044445305.1. GTDB lineage: Bacteria > Pseudomonadota > Gammaproteobacteria > Legionellales > Legionellaceae > Legionella. The sequence continues at coordinate 8,384 of JBIODT010000083.1, forward strand.
GGTTGCTGCCGCTCTATGTTCTTGGTCGGTATTTTCCAGGTTAATAGCACGTAGATGACTCTGAGCTTGAGTTACATCTGTTTGCAATTGCTGTGCTTTTACTGCACATTCGGCGCATTGAGCTTCGGCTATGGGGAGTGCTGCTGCAGCCTGTTTATATTCTATCAAAGTCGCGACCGCAGTGCCTACAAGTATAAGGCCAGCTAATGAAAGGAGGGCTATAGCTAGTGGCATAAGTACAAATATAAAGGGTATGCCCAGGATCAAGATCATAAGACCCATAGTTAGAAGCAGCCCCTGGTCATAGCGACCGTAATGTTCTTGATTGTGTTTAGCTTGCGAGAGGCCATTTTGCGCTAAGGATAAAGCCTTCTCGGCTTCAGAGCAATTCAACTTCAGCGCCCGCAATGTGTTTTCCTGCTGTTGGCAATTTAATAAAACGTCAAGATGAAGCTCAAGTAACTGGTTCCGGGCTATAATAGCTTCTTCTTTGGCAGCCAGCGCTTTTTTTAAAACTGAAAATTGATAAGGCGTCATGTGCGCGGTTGTAGGCTCAACTGGTTTAAATGCGGCTTGAGTAAAATCATTGTATTGCTCTAAAATCTCTATCAGTTGCACCTGTCTTTCATGATAAAGACCAAGATCGAAGTGTTGCGTTGTCAATTTATTAGTTACATTAGGCATGCTGCTCTCCCCAAAAATACAAATACTATTATTTGCAATTTGCGTAATTGTAGCTCATATGGATATGTTTTGCAACACATCTCTCCCCAAAGGGGACATTTCTATTTTTCTCCGACACCTATTTTGCTCTGACCAGAAAAACTTAAGGCTAATTGGAAGCATTTAGTGCTTCTAATTAGCCTTAAGTTTTAGTTGATCTCAATCTCAATCTCAATCTTAATCTTAATCTTAATCTTAATCTTAATCTTAATCTTAATCTTAATCTTAATCTTAATTTTGATTTTGATTTTGCACCTAGTTTGAATCCGTTCGTGGTGAGGAGGCGCACTCGCCGATCCAGCAAGTAACAGTAAAATTTACTGCGCCGTCTCGAACCATTCACGACGTA
>JBIODT010000084.1:0-9399 GCA_044445305.1 Legionellales bacterium
CACTCAAGCATCCCATATAATTTTTTGTCCCGTACGAAGATGTAATATATAGGCGACTCACCACGAACGGGTTCAGATGGTGTGCGAAATCAATCTAAACCCTAAATCTCAAAATTGAAGTCAACTAAAACTTAATGCTAATTGGGAGCATTTAGTGCCGCTCAGTTTCACTAAGCGGCACTAAGTTCAGGGACGACAGTGATAAAGACCGTCGTTTTAAATAACACTCCCAAGGAACTGCACTCAAATTATTTTTTATCCTGTACGAAGATAAATTACAATTTCACACGACTAATGGGAGCAGATCATATCTACCCCACAGCAGACGGGTGATTTAATCTGTCCGCAGCCTTTAGGACATTTTGCAACGTGCACGGTGTTATTTGCTTCCGTTGTAATAACATCAGCTACCAACATAGCATTGCATCTACTGCAAGTTAACCCTTTAACGCCCATTCCACATTTATTGCATTTGCATTCCATCGTCATTTCTCCTATTTAAGTTTTAAGTTACCGTTTTAGTATAGGCTTCTTTTTAAGATTTTTGTACTAGAGGGTCTGTTGACAGTTCTACCCCAATGGCTTTCCTGTGCTTAGATACTTGTCTGTATGCTGCATCGTGACACTCTATAATCAACGAGTTAGCACTCGTGTCGACATACCCATTACTTATAGGCTGAGCAGGAATACCCTGCCAATGGGTGTTAGCTGCCAACCGTTCTCCTTTCATTAGTAATGAAAAATCGCCCAGATTTGAATTTTTTTTCATCACCGCATCGTATAATACGAGTGCTGCAATTCCAATATTAGAACCTTCATCAATATTAACCGTCGACATTTTATATATTCGATCTTCATATAGATGTGTTTGAATGACCGCGTGGAAATTAATGCACGTCTCATTTCCTATTGAAGTCAAATCAAACTCGGTAAAATAGCTCGTATTAATGAAGACCTTTTTTCCTATTTTTGAACCGAGGCATCGTAGCAACATGGGTGCAAAAGCGGTACCCAAAACCAGATTGGTAAAATAAGGATTAACAAAATAGGCGTATAAACTAATGATGATGTCATTTTTCCTGATGAATACATTCCAAATTGATTTTGTGGCGGGTTTCACGCGACCCAATATGAACCATTTTAATAAGACAACAGCAAGAACCAATCCCAATACAATGAGTAATTCTGCGACCGGTAATAATAAAAATACCATCAACAGTGAGTCATTGGAAAATACAATCATCACCAAATAAAGCATGTTAAACAGTCTCATTAAGACAAAGGTCATTGGTAGAATAATTCTAATAAACTCAATGAGTATTCTTCTATTAAATAGTTTTCGTGATGGTGTGTACTGGTCACTGTCTGAATAACCTGCAATCTTCTCTCTTCTGGGAAGAAAAATAGCAGGTGAACCAAGCCATGTAGTCTGATTATCAGCAGCTCGATTATTAGTGGGCGGCATGGTCATGCACCCCAATAAAACCCCATCCCCAATTTGAGAACCGGCGGGGAGTAGGCTCCCATTGCCAATAAAACCACGTTTTCCAATTTGGACGGAGGCAAATTTAATTTTACTTTGATAAACACTAGGCCATGCCAGTGCAGCAGCACTTGCTGTAAACCCTTCATCATGAATGGTTATTAGGTCTGGAATAAGGTGTGGTGCTTCCCCCATTTCAACACGTTTGCCTAATTTAGCGCCTAAAAGACGCAAAAAACAAGGAAAAAACAAAGTGTCTGCTAACACATAGACTTCTTCAGTATCAAGCAGTTGTACTATGAGCCATTGGCGTAGATAATACAGGCTGTAGATTGAATAAACTCCTGGCTTAATTCTATTCATGAGTAATTTTTTACAAGCAGCGACAGCTAAATAATACAGGCCTAAAAATGCAATGGCTCCTGTTGGTGCCGCAATAAAAACTGTAAAGAGACTATGTGTTTGCTTATGAAAATAAACAATTAACGTGAGCGCCGGAAAAAAGCAGATAAAATAAACCATCTTGTTAAATATAAAACAGAGATAATGCAAAATCCCATAATAAAAAATTGTTATAGGTTTCACCTCAGCAAAGGCCTTATTTTGATTGCTTATATGATCTGGTGGTGTCGCAACTCGACAAGCCGGGGAGCCTGAAAAATATTGGTTGGTTGGAATACACCCATGAGACGGCAGCATGGACATATCACCTAATTTGCTCGCGTCATGCAAGACCGTATCCAATCCGATAACACTACGGGCTCCGACAAAACAATTGTTGCCAATTGTAATGGGACCAATTTTCAACCAGCCATCCTGAACAACATAGCCTAATAAACACGCATCATAACCAACTGAACTGTTATCGCCGATGGTAAGAAGGTCAAAAACAGCAATATTTTCTGAGCTTATATAGCAATTCTTACCTATGTTTGCTCCCAGCAATCTATAATAAAGAATAATAAGCGGGGAGCCGATAAAATACCCCAAGAAGAGTACGTTGTTTTGTAATCGATCAACCAACCACCAACGAAAATAAAACCATCCCCACACTTTATAAACACCTGCTTTGACTCGCCCGAGTAGAATCCATTTAGCAAGAATGACAAACACCGATGAAACAATAGGCATGCCTAAAAAAAGGGCGGTATAAATAAGTAGGGATTCTTTTGAGAAGAAAGGCGCATCTTGCAAAAACAAATTATAACAAAGAATAACAACAAGCAGCTGCCAGGCTCTTACTGCAAATTGCAACAAACAACCAAAAAATTGACCTACACTACAGAGAAAATAGCGCATTATTGAAGTCTTGTTTTTTATTACCGGTCTTGTTTCAGCTTGTTTATTTAAATGTCCGGAGCCAATTTTACCCGCTAATTTTTTAACCGTAGGATTATTGTATAAATCCAAAATGGATATGCCTTCCATTCCAGAAAGGTCGCGTAAATTTGAAATGACTTTGGCTGCAGTTAGTGAATGCCCGCCTAAATCATAAAAAAAATCGGCCTCCGTAGAAATAGGGTGATAATGTAAATCTTTTTCCCATACTGCAGCTATTGTTTGTTCCAAATTGGTTTGGGGTGGTACATAATTGGCTTGCATGAGCGTCTTTTTGGGTTTGGGCAGTGCTTTGCGATTGATTTTTCCACTTGATAATGTCGGTAATAATTCCATCAGCTCAAAATGAGAGGGGATCATATAATGAGGTAGTTTTTGACGCAAAGCATGCTTCAGTTGCGACAGGTCAAACGGACTGTTTTTATCAACAATCAAATAAGCAACCAATACAGGACTTTCTAGTTCTTGCAGCGATACGACAGCCTGGTTTATCGCAGCATACGCCATGATAACTGTTTCTATTTCATTTAATTCTATTCTAAAGCCGCGCAGCTTTACTTGCTCATCAATGCGACCCATAAATTGTATATCACCTGATGAAGTGATGGTGGCTAAATCGCCCGTACGATACAAACGCTGCTTGACATCTCTTGGATTTTTTATAAATTTAATGGCTGTTAAATCAGGTCTATTCACATAGCCACGAGCAAGCCCCAATCCAGCAATGCATAATTCACCAGCTTGGCCATTTGGGAGTGGCTGTAACTTTTCATCAAGAATGAATACGTCATAACCAGGTAAGGGTTTACCAATAGTTATGGGTTTATCGGGATAGCACTCGCTATAAGTTGCAATAACAGTGGCTTCCGTTGGGCCATAGGTATTCATTATTTTTAAACCAGCCCGGCTCCAACGCTGTATTAAATTGGCAGTACAGGCTTCTCCGCCCAAAATGAGCAGTCTTAAGTTGGGTATAGTGCCATTTAATGTTGCTAGGAGAGTAGGTACCGTGGAGAAAACAGTCACGTTATTATGGTTAAGAAAATCGATTAACCCAATACCTGAGCGCATGTCTTTTATGGTACACGCAACAAGTGCCGCACCGTTGGCAAAGGCCATCCACAGCTCTTCTAACGACGCATCAAATGCCAATGAAAAACCTTGGTAGATCCGGTCTTCAGAAGACATGTTGTATAGTTTGCTTGCAACTGCAACATAATGGCAAATATTGTTATGGGTGATTTCAACCCCTTTAGGCGTACCGGTTGAACCTGAAGTATAAATGACGTAACACAATGCTTCAGCCACACAGGGTGTTAATTTAGGGCGGTCAGTAGGTTGTTTTGAAATGTCGTCTTTGACGCCATCAATCAAAATAGCATTGGGGAATTTAATGGTTGCTTGACGAGTAAACTGCGATATTGACGTAATCACTGAATGAAAGGGCATGTCGGCGAATATATAGCTTATGCGTGCATCAGGGAGTTCAGTCTCTATTGGAACATAGGCTGCCCCTGTTTTAAGGACAGCTAAAATAGACAAGTAACTATACAGTGAGCGCTCTAAAAGGATTCCCACGCAATGCTGCTCATTGATACCTTGGCCAATTAAATAATTGGCCAGTTGGTTAACACGCGACTCCAACTCTTGGTAAGAAAATACACAGTCATCACACACTAAGGCGATATTATTGGGGTGCTTATCAACTGAGTATTCAAATAGCTGCCTAATCTGTAGGACGTTCGTTGCATTAAACACGCTTATTTATAGCCTCCAGATGGTGTTATTGAAAGTGAGACTTTCGTTATTGGCGTAGCCTTGATGCAGCGCTAGCGTAATCAAGGTTTGTACGTTTGGATGTAACTTCATAACCTTGATTACGCTAGCGCTGCATCAAGGCTACGCCTCAGTTAAGTCGCACTTCCAATTACCCGCTCCCAGCCGCTTCATCCCCTTTAAGGAACAACACCGTTAACTGGACTTCCATCAGGTTGTGTAGTCGCCGTCCAAGTATTACCCTGATTTGTTGATATCAGAACATTACCATTTTCAGTCGCGGCATATAAGGTCCCATTAGTATCAACAAAAATATCATACACCGAACTTCCATCAGGTTGTGTAGCAGTAGGCGTCCAAGTCACGCCATTATCCGTTGACACTTCAACATTGCCACCACCAGTTGCGGCATATAACGTACCATCGAGAGTTACAAAAATTGCAAATACGATATCACCGCCATCCGGTTGTGTGGTCGTTGCCGTCCAAGTCGAGCCATTATCCGTTGACACTTCGACATTACCGTTATTGGTCGCTGCATATAAGGTCCCAGTAGGATCAACAAAAATATCATAAACCCGACTTCCATCAGGTTGTGCACTAGTAAGCATCCACGACCCGCCATTATTCATTGATACTGCAACATTGCCGTTATTGGTCCCAGCATAGAGCGTATTACTATCAGTAATAAAAATGCCATAAACTGCACTTCCATCAGGTTGTGTAGTAGGCGTCCACGTTGCGCCATTATTCGTTGATACCTCAATATTGCCTGCCCCGGTCGAGGTATAGAGCGTATTATTATCAGTAATAAAAATGCCATACACCTCATGTCCACTTTCAGGTTGTGTAGTAGGCGTCCAAGTCACGCCATTATTTGTTGATACCTCAAAATTGCCGTGTGCGGTCGTGGCATACAGTAGGTCCTTCATATTATTAATAGTGATGTTAGCGGGCGTTGTATTGCTTACAGAAAACAAACAATAGCCATTATTTATTGGTATACAAACGACACCTAGATTGGCCAATGAATATCCTGGTGTGTTAATTTTAATACCAGCGAACGGATAAGTATGGTTCAGTACAGTAGTGGTAATACTTAAGATTAATGCTGAAACATTATAGTTTTGACAACTTAAAGATCCCTTACCATTAAGACAGAGGGTGATATTCACATCAGCAGAAGTTCCGGTGGCCGCAACATTAAAAAGCAGACCTGGACTCGCAAAATTCATTTGAGAACAAAGCATTGTGACTAAAATGCTTAAAGTACATAAAATCCGTTTCATTTTTTATCCTTATGTATGACCTACGATTGTTCGAAACGACCCGTTTCTTTGGTATACCGTGCACGGTTACAACTTACAATGGAAGTTAAATTGTCACCCATCCATACTTGAAGTGCAACACCCGCAGAAGTAGGGTGAAAGGCTTTCGCTTAGGAAGATCCTAGAGGCAGTATCATTCGAACTAACAAACCACCTTCTTTATTATTCACCGCACTAATTTCACCTTGGTGTAATTGCACAGCACGTGCAGCAATTGCTAATCCTAAACCATAACCACCGGTTTTTTTGGTTCTAGATGTATCTACCCTATAAAATGGGTTAAAGATTTTTTCTAATTGATCCTCAGGAACACCTGGTCCATTGTCTTTAACATCTATATAAACATGCTGGTTGGAATCACTGCACTGAAGTGAAACACTGATTTTTTGATGAGCAGGGGAGTAATGCAAGGCATTACGTACTATATTTTCAATTGCTCGATGAATGAGGCGTGCATCTATTGCTAATTGACAGGGTGCTGTTACTTCTAAGCTTGCGCGAGGTGATTGGGCACCAGACTCATAATTTGCATCGTGAATGATCTGAGTTAATAAATCTACCAAGTTAACTGATGTTAAATGAAGATCGCCAGTTGATTTATCCAGGCGCGCAAAATATAAGATTTCACCAATTAAGTCATTTAAGCGCAGGCATTCCATTTCCATGCGCTCGAATTCATTATCAGCCAAATGTTGTGTTTTATTGCGCGCTAATTCAATGGCAATGTTGAGTCGCGTTAGTGGGGAACGTAGTTCGTGAGAAATATCTTGTAATAAGCGTTCTTTTGAGCAAACTAAAGTTTCTAATTGTGCGGCCATGCGATCAAACTCATCACTGAGCTGCGCTATTTCATCCTTATTGTGCCCCCTAAGATGCCCAACTCGAGTGCTGAGTTTGCCCGTGGCAATTGATTTTGCAGCCAGTCCTAAAGCACGTAAAGGTTGTGTTAAATACATAGAGAGTAAATAACAAATGACACCACTGATAATGGCAGCCACCGCAAGACGTATGGTGAGACCAGCCCAAAGAATTTGGACGAAATGTGAGATGGGTTTTTCACTGACAGCCGCAAGTCGGTAGTATGTTCCTGAGGTTGACATGATTTCATGGCTAACTATTAAATTTTCTGATTTAAATATCCCCTCACTTAGCTGATCTTTCATCAGGTTTTCTGCTATGTTTTTTACCTTATCAGGTGCTGATTGGGTTCCTATGATGACACCTGTGCTGGATAACAGATACATGGACATGTGGCGGGATATGCCAACTTGATTCAGCCATTTTAATAGGGCTGTTTTTTGACCTGACTCGTAGGTGGCTACGGCTGCATTGGCATAACTGTCCATAAATACCTGCTCTCTGGCGGTTAGAGAGGATTTTTGTGCAATTTGGCTGGTGACCCATGCTGTGGAGAGGATAATTAATATAATTGCGAACCAAAAGGAGATGAATATTTTCCAATACAAACTACGCATGAAACATATAACCAAATCCGCGAACTGTTTTTACTAATGGTTCACTTTCTAAGTTATCACCTAATTTATTTCTTAAATTGCTAATGTGTACGTCTATGCTTCGTCGTAGGCAGTGTATTTTCTACCAAGGGCGTATTCAGTGAGTTCTTCTTTTGAAAAGGCTTGCCCAGGCGCTCTAATCAACATCTCTAAAATATTAAATTCAGCATTGGTTAATTCTAAATAGGCACCATTAAGGCTGACATGACGGTTAGAACAATTAACGATTATATCATGCAGTTCAATAATGGGTTTATGTAAGGGTGTTTTTTTAGTGCGCCTCAAAATAGCACGTAAACGCGCCACTAATTCACGAGGGTTACACGGTTTAGGTAAGTAGTCATCAGCCCCTATTTCAAGACCAACAATGCGATCAATGTCATCGCCACGAGCAGTCAACATCAATACAGGTGTATCAAGATGTGCTCTAATCATTTTTAAAACCTCAAAGCCATTTAGTTTGGGTAACATGACATCGAGCACAATGGCATCAAACGATTGGCTTAAAGCTGTTTTAACACCGCTGTCACCATCGTGGACACAAACAATATCAAAGCCTTCTGTTTTTAGGTATTGTGTTAATAAATCGGTTAGTTCACTGTCATCATCTATTATTAGAATAGTACTATTCATTAATTATCCTTCTAAAGATCGATTGTCGATGCACTCTAACAATTTGATTCTTCTGGCATCGGCATTAATCACTTTAAATTCAAAGAAATCAATAATAATAGTTTCACCACGCTTGGGTAAATAACCAAAGCCATTCATGACGATGCCACCGATGGTATCGTATATTTCATCGCTAAAATGAGCATGCAATTGTTCATTGAATTCAACAATAGGGGTATGCGCTTTTATGATATAGTGAGAGTCAGCATGGGTTTTAATATATGCATCTTCATCTATATCAAACTCATCCTCAATATCGCCAATTATTTGTTCAATAATGTCTTCAATGGTTACAAATCCAGAAACCTCACCATATTCATTAACAACAACAGCCATGTGGTTTCTATTGCGACGAAATTCACTGAGTAAACTGTCCAGGCGCCTGCTTTCAGGAACAAAAGTGACTTGACGGCAGATATCCAATAAATCGAATGAATTGGAATTATCAGGCAGATAATGTAATAAATCTTTAGCATGTAGAATGCCGATAATTTCATCAGCGTCCTCATTTCTCACTGGAAATCGTGAGTGGCCAGTCCCGGTAACTACTTTGATGATTTTATTATAGGCATCATGTTGGTTCAGGCAGATCATTTGATTTTTCGGCAGCATGATGTCGCGAACACGCATTTTTGAAAAAAGAATGGCACCCTCTATCATGGCGAGTGTTTCGGAATTAATCAAAGAACGAATTTGCGCGTCTCTTAACAAGCCGACAAGTTCTTCCTGATTTTTGGGTTCGCCCTGAAGAAACTGCTTTAAGCGGACAAACCATGAAACATTTTCTTCCTCTTTATTCAAGTTCATTATCCTTATGCATCATATGGGCTTCCATAACCTAGTGTGTTTAATAGTTTGATTTCAATTCCCTGCATCACTGCGGCATCATCGTCCTTAATATGATCATAGCCTAATAAATGCAATACACCATGAATGATGATTAAAGACCAATGAGCCTTAAGCGTCTTATTTAATTCTTTGCTTTCAGCGAGTAACACTTGAGGACAAATGATGACATCACCTAAAAACGGATGTTCGAGTTCTATTTGCTCGGGCAAATCACTTGGAAATGCTAAGACATTGGTTGTTTTATTTTGCTGTCTGTAGGTGTTGTTGAGGTGGATCATTTCCTCAGGGGTAACTAAGCGAACAGTCAATTCAGCTTGGTTTTGCTGTTCATTAAGGGCCAAAGAAGCCAGGTCGATGATTTCATCGTCGGTTATAGGAAGGGTCTCATCAGTAGCATTTTGAATATCAATGTAATAGGTCATTTCTTTAGATGTTAATG
>JBIODT010000085.1:0-9389 GCA_044445305.1 Legionellales bacterium
ACTGTATGCAGGGGTTTCATTGCTTATGATGACAGTTGGGTTAAACCCATGCCTTGTGTCATGATTGCACACGACTGGGAAGGGCGAAGTCAATCTGCTTGCAATAAAGCCAAAGAGTTTGTTTCTATGGGTTATGTTGGTTTTACCTTAGACATGTATGGGCAAGCACAACTCGGAGCGGATAAGGATGAAAGACGGGCTTTAATGATGCCATTGATGCAGGACCGGCAAAAATTAATGGCTCGTATGAATGCTGCTTTTAATTTACTGACTCAATTGCCTCAGGTTGATAAAGGAAAAATTGCTGCTGTTGGATACTGCTTTGGTGGATTATGTGTGCTTGATTTAGCACGATCTGGCACCGATGTGAAGGCTGTGATCAGTTTCCATGGGTTGCTTGCAGCTGCAGAAGGCGCGCTTCGCACACCTTTTGATGCTAAAGTTTTAGTACTACATGGCTATGATGATCCTTTAGTACCACCCAAGCACGTGAATGAATTTGCCATAGAAATGACTGAAAGAAAGGTAGATTGGCAAATTCATGTGTATGGTCGTACTGCACATGCGTTTACTAATCCTCGGGCAAATGATGATGAAATGGGATTGCATTATAATGCGCTGTCTGAGCGTCGATCATGGGCAACAGCGCAGATATTTTTAAATGAGGTTTTTGGATGTTAGCGCTTGGAAACAGCCGCATACAGTCTTATACCTTATCACGGATGAATTAGCTGTAATCATTCAGATCCTGATCTGCAAAATGGTTACAATTTACTATTTTCTCAATACGGGCTAAAAATTCGTATTTTAATTTAACGGGTTAATCATGCCATCATTTGATATTGTTTCTGAAACTAATGAAGTTGACTTGCGGAATGCTGTAGATAATGCTGTTCGCGAGGTAAGTACACGGTTTGATTTTCGTGGTGTAGAGGCAAGCATAGAGATTAAAGAACTTACTGCGACCTTGCGTTCTGAGTCAGATTTCCAAGTCAGACAATTGGAAGACTTATTCCGTGATCATTGTGCTAAACGCAATCTGGATACTTCAGGCGTAGATATAGAAGATAAGCCTGTACACAGCGGAAAATTTTATTCATTAACAATGGTATTTAAACAAGGAATAGATCAACCTACGGCTAAAGAGATAATCAAGTACATTAAAGAGAGCAAAGCCAAGGTTCAAACTTCTATTCAGGGCGATAAAATCCGTGTTACTGGAAAAAAACGCGATGATCTTCAAGATACCATCGCCTTGTTGAAAAAGTCCGAAATAAAATTGCCTATGCAATTTGAAAATTTCCGCGATTAATTGGACTTTAGACAGCACCCAAACTACCAGGGTCTGTTGACCATTCATCCTTCGCGCCTACGTCCCGCGGAGGGTGGATTGTTAACAGACCCTAATTAATTCGAACTTATTCAAACCCCCAAATTTAGGAATCAGTAAGTTTTATTTCTTCCATCTTCGCAGAAATTCGTGCTGATAAATAATCATCCTTTTTCGCAAGGTCTTGCGCTACCTTTAATTGTGCCATAGCTGCTCGTTTTTGACCTTCGAGCAGCAAGCATTGAGCTTGAGTGAAATAGGCATAACTTTTTTGGTGTGCTTGTGCTTGAGCGCGTGCTAGAGCGCGGCAGAGTGGTAGATCTTGTTGGTATTGTCTACTGCCGCTAAGTAGGATGCTGGTCGCTTTTTTAGCTTGATTGGCCGCTGTTAATCCTTGGGCATAGGCCATTAATACTGCGTAATTATCAGGATAATTATTATGCATCTCGGACAGCCGAGATAATGCGGGTTTAAACAGCAGCAATCCAGTTTCTGCTTGGGCCATTGCAATTTGAAAATAAAGGTTGTTGTTTTGTTGTGCGAGTAATGGCTTTAGTCTGTCATAGGCTTTTTGGTAATTGTTGTTATTCAACAAGGCGAGTGTATGTCCATAGTCACAGGCATTCGCGGTATTTTGTTTGTGGCACTGGTGCTCGTAATAGTCAAGTAGCTGTCTGTTTTCGGGCGAGACAGCGGTTCTGATTAATTCTTTGAAAAAGCTGTAGTCTAATGAGTCGTTGTATTTCTTTTGGGTAAGTTGGGCGGTGCGGTTTTCTGCTTCTGCAATTCGCTCAGCATCCATTGGGTGGGTACGGAGAATGGCGGGAATATTTGCAGTATAGTAATAACGAGAATTTTCTTGCATTTTATTGAAAAATGCAGCCATGCCAAGCGGATTAAACCCGGCTTTTATGAGCATGTCTATGCCAATTCTGTCCGCTTCTTTTTCTTTAGATCGGGTAAAATTAATGTTGTCCTGATTGAATCCAGACAATGATGCCATCATGGCACCCATGCCGACAGTTGGATTAAGGACGCCCAGAGCAATGGAGGCGAGCATGGAGGCAAGCATGGGCACACGCATCTGCTTTTGATGCTCTATCATAGAGTAGAGATGGTGCAGGCGAACGTGTGCTATTTCATGCGCCATTACGGCAGCAAGCTCACTTTCGTTTGAAGTGGTTAAAATAAGTTGTGTGTTAACGCCTATGTAGCCACCAGGACCTGCGAATGCATTGATTTCGCTGGATTTAACTATAAAAAAGTAGGGTGCATTGATTTGACCGTAATAGGCGAGCTTTTTTCCTATTTGATTGATGTACTGACTTGCTAATGGATTACGTTCCACACTATCCGATTGATTTATTTGTTGAATGAATTCCTTTTCTAATTCTTCTAATTCACGTGTAGAGTAGGGGGATAGCCCATCAGCCAATGAAGGTTGAGCCAAAACAGTGAGGATTAAGGCCATAATCCAAGAATTAACAGATTTTCTGTTCAATTTAATCATTAGGCTACTCAAAAATTGAATAATTTGTTATCATTCGGGATTTAGACTGTAATTTCATGAAAAAAACCATGTAATTGCCATCTAAATAAGTAAAATTACGAATTAATAGAGTGCTTGAGTCATTTATCGGCATTGTCTCAAAGTCCACTGAAGGTAATGAATCAATGCATGAAAAGTTTCTGCTCGCAGCACTCGAACAAGCCAAGCATGGGCAAGGGTATTGCGCACCCAATCCCAGTGTTGGCGCTGTTGCTGTGCGAAATGGTAACATTATAGCACAAGCTTGGCACCAAGGTGCTGGAAATCCACATGCAGAACAACTATTGTTAGCACAAATACCTGCTAAATTACCAGGGGTTTGTCTTTATATTACTCTTGAGCCTTGTAATCATTGGGGAAAAACGCCACCTTGCGTCGATGCAATAATTAACCACGGTGTAGAATCGGTTGTTTTTGCTTATTTGGATCCGAATCCCATAGTTGCTAACAACAACTCATCAGCCAAATTACGCGAGCATGGGATTAAGGTAAGGCATCAGCCTTTAGCTGTGATTGATGCGTTTTATAAAAGTTATACTTATTGGACTAGGACCAATAAACCCCGAGTAACGGTAAAGATGGCACAGACCTTAGATGGTAAAATTGCTGGGCCTAAAGGGACGCGTGTACATCTGTCCAATGCACTTTGTGATCAATTTACCCATGAAATGCGCGCGGCCACCGATGTCATTCTAACCAGTGCAAGGACCGTACAACAGGACAATCCCAAGTTTAATGCTCGCTTGAATGATGGCGTACAGTCAAAACCAGTGGCCATTCTTGACAGCCATTTGAGTTTAAATAAAGAGGCTGTCGTTTTTTCAACTGCCAATCGGTGTCTTATTTATCATCAGGCGCAGAATGAAGTTACTTATTCCAACAGTTCTTTTTATCATATGCCTGTAAAAAATGGTAAACTAGACTTGGCTGCTGTGATCAGTCATTTAGGGACGCTGGGATATCATGATGTTTGGGTAGAGGCGGGTGGTTCAATTTTTACTGCTTTACATCTAGAAGGGTTAGTTCATCGGACTTATTTATATATAGTACCCACAAATTTGGGACAAAATGCAATTTCAGCATACCAGCAACCAGGGTTATTTGACCGGGCGCATACTGTTTCGTGGCAGGCTATGGGAGACAATATGATAGCATGTCTGGATTGGCTGGAGGATTGATGTTTACAACACTGGCTTTATTAAAAGTAGGACAGAAAGTGAATATAGAATTTGATTATCTTGCTCATCAGTTAAATCTTTCCGTAATATTGAATCATAAGGTGGCATTATGAACCATTCATTGGCAACAATAGAACAGGCCCTAGAAACTCTTAAGGCCGGTAAAATGATTATTTTAATCGATGACGAAAACAGAGAAAATGAAGGCGATTTGGTTGTTGCTGCTGATTATGCAACGCCAGAGATGATTAACTTCATGTCTCGGTTTGGTCGCGGATTGATTTGTTTGCCAATGGCTGATGAGCTCATCGATAAATTACAGCTGCCGATGATGGCATCAAACAACCGCTCCCCTTATGGCACTGCCTTTACTGTATCTATTGAGGCAGCAACAGGTGTTTCAACGGGGATTTCTGCCAGTGACCGCGCACATACCATTAAAATGGCTATAGCCTCTGACAGCGGTCCTTTAGATATTATTTCTCCTGGACATGTTTTTCCTTTGCGGGCTAAGAAAAAAGGTGTTTTGGAGCGAATTGGACAAACAGAGGGCAGCGTTGACTTGATGCGGCTTGCTGGTTTGACGCCAGCCGCGGTGATTTGTGAAATCATTAACGAAGATGGCACCATGAGCAGGCGACCTGAATTGGCATTGTTCTCAGAATTACATGACATCCCTATGGTCACTATTCAGGATTTGATTGAATACCGCATTCGCCATGAAATTTTAGTAAGTGCTGCTGCCACCTCACGTATTCCCCTACAAAATCATGGTGATTTCGACATGACGGTTTTTACGAATGAGTTGGACTGCGCCGAGCATTTTGTTATGGTAAAGTCGCCATTATTTGCCAATCAAGTGCCCTTGGTCCGCATTCATTCCGAGTGCATTACCGGCGATGTTTTTGGTTCTTGTAAGTGCGATTGTGGCAAACAGCTAGAGATGTCTCTGGCTCTAATAGCCGCTGAGGGTGGGGCTTTAATTTATTTACGCCAAGAAGGCCGAGGAATTGGCTTGGCTAATAAATTAAAAGCTTACGCGTTACAAGAGCAAGGGTTAGATACCGTTGAAGCAAATTTACAGCTGGGTTTGCCTGCTGATGACAGAGATTACGCTGTTGCTTATCAATTACTTAAATATCTTGGTATCAACGTATTAAGACTGCTAACCAATAATCCATTGAAGATAGAAGCACTTGAGCATTATGGCATTCAGGTTAGTGAGCGCATTCCTTTGGAAATAGACGCTACCATTGAAAATTACAGCTATTTAAAAACCAAAAAAGAGAAATTAGGTCATTTATTAGGACAAATATGAAAGAAATTAAAGCAGCTACTGGTGATCATATTGGCTCATTTTCTATTGCCTTGGTAGTAAGCACATTTAACAGCTCTATTACCAATGCGTTAAAAGATGGGGCTTTGCAGCGATTGGCGGAGTTTGGCTTTGCATCCAGTGACATTACTTTGGTAGAAGTTCCTGGTGCTGTTGAGATTCCTTTTGTTGCCAATCTGTTGGCAAAAAAAAATCAGGTGCAGGTGGTAGTTGCTCTCGGTGCAATTATCCGTGGTGAGACCAGCCATTATGATTATGTTTGCGATCAGGTGAGTCAAGGTTGTCAGCGCGTGATGCTGGATCATGACTTGCCGGTTATTTTTGGTGTACTAACTACTGAAAATGAAGAGCAAGCTTGGGACCGGCTCGGTGGAAAACATGGTCATAAGGGCAGAGAAGCAATAGATTGTGCTCTGATGATGCATTCGGTGAAGTTGCAATTGCAAGGTTAAAAACATGACAAATTATATTTTTATTACTGGTGGCGTGGTCTCTTCTTTAGGAAAAGGTATTGCTGCCGCATCGCTTGCTGCGATTCTTGAAGCACGCGGTCTTAGTGTGACCATGATTAAACTGGATCCTTATATTAATGTTGATCCTGGTACCATGAGTCCCTTTCAACATGGGGAAGTCTTTGTAACCCATGATGGTGCTGAAGCAGATTTAGATCTGGGTCATTATGAGCGGTTTGTTAATACAACAATGACCAAGCGCAATAATTTCACATCCGGTAAAATTTATGAAAATGTGATTAAGAAAGAACGACGTGGTGATTATTTGGGTGGTACAGTCCAGGTAATTCCTCATATTACCAATGAGATCAAGCGTTGTATTAAATTAGGTGCTGATGGATTTGATGTGGCAATGGTAGAGATTGGAGGGACAGTTGGTGATATTGAGTCCTTACCCTTCCTCGAGGCCATTAGGCAATTGCGTATGGAGTTAGGTGCTCAGCGGACTTTATTTATTCACTTAACTTTGGTTCCTTATATCGCAACTTCTGGCGAAACAAAAACAAAACCCACCCAGCATTCCGTTAAAGAATTGCGTTCAATTGGCATACAGCCAGATGTATTGATTTGTCGTTCAGAAAAACCACTGTCGTCAGCTGACCGATCTAAAATCGCGTTATTTACTAATGTTGAAAAAGAGGGGGTTATCTCTCTTGAGGATGCAAAAAGTATTTATCAAATACCAATGATGTTACATGCTCAAGCTTTAGATGAGCTGGTTGTTAAAAAACTAGGCCTCAACATAATACCCGCAGATCTTAGTGAGTGGCAACATGTGGTTGACATGCAGGCCATTCATACTAAGGTCGTTAAAATTGCTATGGTTGGTAAATACATAGAATTAAACGATGCTTATAAATCAATTAATGAAGCATTAATTCATGCTGGGATTCACACGCAAACGAAAGTTGAAATAGTTTACATTGATGCTGAGCTTATTGAAAAAAATGGAACCTCACTGTTAGCTGGAATAGACGCTCTGTTAGTTCCGGGTGGCTTTGGTGGCAGAGGTATAGAAGGAAAGATTCTAGCAATTCAATACGTGCGTGAGAATAAAATTCCTTTTCTAGGCATTTGTTTGGGCATGCAAACCGCCGTGATTGAATTTGCTAGAAATGTAGCAGGGCTGACTGAGGCAAATTCTAGCGAGTTTGACAAGCAAACGCCATACCCTGTGATTGGTTTAATCAGTGAGTGGATGGATGCGGACGGCAGCACGCAGTCTCGCGACGAGCATACTGATTTAGGCGGGACCATGCGCTTGGGGGCACAAATGTGTCAACTAGAAGAAGGCACCTTGGCACGAAAAGTATATGATAAACCGCAAATTGTGGAGCGTCATCGGCATCGCTATGAGGTGAATAACCTTTATTTAGATCGTTTGGTTGAGCATGGTTTGGTTGTTTCTGGGCGCTCGGCGGATCACAGCTTGGTTGAAATGATAGAGCTTGCAGATCACCCTTGGTTTTTAGCCTGTCAATTTCATCCTGAATTTACTTCAAACCCAAGAATAAGCCATCCGCTGTTTAAACAATTTGTACTTGCAGCACGAGCGGAAGTGTAAAGCGAAGGACTGATAATTTTCAGATAAAGCTGCACCAGTGGTTTTTTGTGCAGCTTTATCCTCTAAAAGGATAACGTATGAATTTATGTGGATTTGAAGTTGGCTTGGACAAACCCCTGTTTTTAATAGCAGGCCCGTGTGTTATTGAAAGCGAGAGCATGGCTTTAGATACCGCTGGGTATTTAAAAGAACTCTGCGCTCAATTAGAAATTAATTTTATTTATAAATCATCTTTTGATAAAGCGAACCGTTCCTCCATGCTAAGTTATAGAGGTCCTGGTTTTGAAAAAGGATTAATGATCCTTGAAAAAGTGAAGTCTCAAATTGGCGTACCTGTATTGACCGATGTTCATGAAGACACACCCTTGCTAGAAGTGTCCAGTGTGGTTGATGTATTACAAACGCCCGCATTTTTATGCCGACAAACCAATTTCATTCAAAAAGTGGCGGCAATGAACAAACCGGTTAATATTAAAAAAGGTCAATTTTTAGCGCCGTGGGAGATGAAACACGTCATTGAAAAGGCGAAAGCTTGTGGCAATCAGCAGATCATGGCTTGTGAAAGAGGGGCCAGTTTTGGATACAATAATTTAGTTTCAGACATGCGCTCTTTGGCCATTATGCGTGAAACGGGATGCCCCATTGTTTATGATGCAACTCATTCTGTTCAATTACCAGGAGGCAATAATGGCGTTTCTGGAGGACAAAGAGAATTCATCCCTATACTTGCTAGGTCTGCGGTCGCAGCAGGCATTTCTGGTTTGTTCATGGAAACGCATCCTGATCCAGATAAAGCTTTAAGTGATGGCCCAAACAGCTGGCCTTTAGATAAGATGAAACGCTTATTAATATCCTTAAAGGCAATTGATGCTGTTTATAAAGAAACAGGGGAAATTCTATTGTAGTGTCTTGAGGCTGCCATATCGCATGCGCCTACAGCAAAACCTCCCCCTAATGGATAGGGAGAGGTCGTAGAGGAATCAATGTGCTATTTTTTGAATGGTATGTCCGGTAGTGGATACATCTCTTCCAAAACCATTGACAGTCCCACAGGCACTCAAAATTCCAAACGTTGTTAGAAAAAAACAAGCTATAACTATTCTTTTTGTATTACTCATGATGCTCCTCCTTGAAGTTTAAAACCAGGTACTTGAGTTTGTACAAAATAACATACAACAAGACGCCGTCATTTTGTGCAAATAAAGACCTACTATTGATAGTCTAGACTATATTCAAAAAAAGAGATCGGCTTCGACACAGTTTCTGTATTAAAATGTTCGTGACTCAAGCCAGTTGAGAATCGTATTTTTATCTCATTATGAATCGCAGAATTTATTTAAAACATGTAAAATACACTCATTTTTTAATGAGTACACTATGAGAAAATTTAGGTCTAAACCGCTGCCAGCCCCGCAAACTGCAACCATTGATAATTTAAGTCATGACGGCAGGGGAGTGGCTCGTATCAATGGTAAGGCTACTTTTATTCAAGGGGCATTGCCGAATGAAGTGGTTGAGTTTCAATATACACGAGTAAAAAAAGACTTTGATGAGGGACGAATAGTATCTGTTATCGAAGCCTCCCCATTAAGGGTTGAGCCTAAATGCCCTCACTATCAGATGTGTGGCGGTTGTTCTTTGCAGCATTTGAGTGAAGCGGAGCAAATTCATTTAAAACAAGATCAACTATTGGATTTGCTGACACGTTTTGGGCATACAGAACCGCTTAGCGTGTTGCCGCCATTGACTAGTTCTCATTGGAATTACCGGAACAAAGCCAGGTTAAGTGTTCGCTTTGTTGAAAAAAAACAAGCGGCTATGGTGGGGTTTAGAGAGCGTGCCAACCCCCGCTACATTACTGAAATCAGCCAATGTCCTGTTTTGCATGCAAAACTTGATGCAGACATCATTCCACTAAGG
>JBIODT010000086.1:0-9285 GCA_044445305.1 Legionellales bacterium
ACATTAGGGATTATTTTTTTAGTAATCATTGCTCTCTATTATGTTTTTTCTACTTGGTATTATCGTAATCAACCCGTTATCTTATATGGTAATGTTGATATACGCGATGTTAACCTTGGTTTTCGCGTGAGCGGACGTTTATTGGTCCTAAATGTTGATGAGGGTGATCCGGTTCACCGAGGTGAATTCATTGCGCGACTTGATCCAGACCCTTATCTTCGCGAAGTTAACTCTGCAAAAGCTGCGGTTAACCAACAAAAAGCGACTCTTGCTTACGCAGAAACAGTCTATGCGCGCGAGAAAAGACTGTATGGGACTGGCGCTTCTTCAATAGATCGCTATCAAAATGCGTTGACCTCTCGTGATGCGGCTAAAGCGACTCTTGACAAATCAATTGCAGATTTATCCCAATCAACACTTCGTCTGGAAGATACTTATCTTTATTCCCCTTCAGATGGCGAAGTTTTAACACGTGCAGTAGAGCCAGGCACCATGTTAGCAGTGAATGCCCCAGTAATTACTGTTTCATTAGTTAATCCTGTTTGGGTCAGAGCCTATATTGCAGAAACAGAGCTTAGTAAGGCAAAGCAAGGCACCCATGTTACAGTTTATTCTGATTCGCATCCTGATAAAGTATATGATGGGCAAATTGGTTTTGTGTCGCCCACTGCAGAATTCACTCCAAAAAATGTTGAAACAACTGATTTACGGACACAGCTTGTCTATAGACTTAGAATTATTATGCAAGATCCTAATCATGAACTTCGTCAGGGAATGCCAGTAACAGTACAGTTAGTAAAAGGCAATGATCATGTCGAAAACAAAAAATGATTCGCCTGATCATTCCAACATTGCCATTATTCTTGAGGATATTGTAAAAAAATTTCCCTCTGCAGATGAGGGCGTGCTTGCGCTGTTATCTGTTTCGGCCAAAATCAAACGAGGAAGCATTACTGGCTTGATTGGTCCTGATGGTGCTGGAAAATCAACATTGATTCGTATCATTGCCGGGTTGCTTTCTTTAACTCAAGGACATGTCTTTGTTGAAGGTTTAGATCCAGTTCTTGATATCGATAAGTTGCGCGCAATTTTAGGCTATATGCCACAAAAATTTGGTTTATATGAAGATCTGACGGTGATTGAAAATCTTACTCTTTACGCAGATCTTCGTGGCGTACCAGGAGAAGAGCGTACTTCAGAATTTAATCGGTTATTGAATTTCACCGATCTCACTCGTTTTACTGCTCGACCAGCAGGTAAATTATCCGGTGGTATGAAACAAAAATTAGGACTGGCTTGTGCATTATTGGGGCATCCAAAAGTATTGTTATTAGATGAACCGAGTGTTGGCGTTGATCCCATTTCCAGGCGTGAATTATGGAAAATGGTCAATACACTTGTGTCCGAAGGAATTACTGTCATCTGGAGTACTTCTTATTTAGATGAAGCGGAACTGTGCGATGAGGTTCTGCTAATGAATGAAGGCAAGCTTATTTATGCCGGCACACCACAAGCAATAACAGAAAAACTCATAGGGCGAAGTATTCAGGTACAAGATATTGAAAGCAACCATCGTGTGGTTCTTCAACGCGCTCTACGCGCCAATGAAGTAATGGATGGCGTGATACAAGGAAAAAATGTTCGGCTCCTCTTAAAGAAAGAAGGGAAACTACCTAATCTTGAATTATTAAATGCTGGGAAAAATGCAAAACTGATTCCTGTTAAGCCGCGCTTTGAAGATGCTTTTATTGACCTACTTGGAGGTGGTCCTGGTGGTGACTCAGTATTGACTAAAGTGATGAAGCCAGTTCAATGTATTGCGGCGTCTGACACGGTTATTGAAACGATTTGTTTGACTAAAATGTTTGGTACCTTTACTGCAACCGATAATATCAGTTTTAAAATAAAACGTGGTGAAATTTTTGGATTATTGGGCCCAAATGGTGCGGGAAAATCAACAGTGTTCAAAATGATGTGTGGATTATTAGCACCTACATCTGGGACAGCGCAGGTTCTTGGTATTGATTTGCAAAAACAGGCGAGTCAAGCGCGCCAACAGATAGGGTACATGGCACAAAAATTTTCTCTATATGGTGATCTTACGGTTCAGCAAAATTTAGTATTTTTCTCTGGTATTTATGGTCTTACTGGAGCAAGACAAGTTGAAAAAATTTCTGAAATGATCAGTGTCTTTGATCTGAATGCATTTTTAAATATGCCTGCAGTTGAATTACCTTTGGGATACAAACAAAGACTTGCTTTAGCCTGCGCCATCATGCATGAGCCCGCTATTTTATTTTTGGATGAACCCACCTCAGGAGTTGATCCGATTACACGACGTGAGTTTTGGACTCATATCAATGGTTTGGTTGAAAAAGGTGTGACTGTCATGGTAACAACACATTTTATGGATGAAGCCGAGTATTGTGATCGAATTGGATTAGTCTATAGAGGTGTGTTAATTGAAACTGGAACACCTGATGAATTAAAGCAACTTGTTCAGGATCAAACATACAGTGAACCAACCATGGAAGAAGCCTTTATTGATTTGGTTAGGACTTATGATAAGAAAAATCAGTCGGTGCTTTCAGCAGCAAACGATGTTTCTAAAATGACAAAGACTGTTCACGATTATTCCCGTCAAGCTGGTTTTCTTACTCGCCATGACTCCATACGACGTTGGTTGGCTTTATGCATCAAAGAGTACTATCAAATTATTCGCGACCCGAGCAGTATATTAATTGCATTTATACTGCCCATGATTATGCTTGTTATTTTTGGCTATGGAATTAATCTGGACTCGTCAAAAATCCGTATGGGAATGGTTATGGATGATACGAGTCCTGAAGCACGACGTTTTGAAAAAACCTTCATGGATTCATCCTATATTGATGCAATTCCTATGAAAAGTAATCTGGATGCGACGCATCAACTCATGTCAGGAACTGTTCGTGGATTTGTGATGATTCAACCTAATTTTGCGGTGCGGATCAAACAACCTAATGGCATGGCTCCAGTGCAAGTAGTTACTGATGGCGCTGAACCCAATACTGCAAATTTTGTCGCAGGTTATGCAACGGGTGCATGGAACATCTGGCAACAATTGCGTGGTTTGGAAACAAGTCAACCACAATTTAGTATTATAGATATAGAGCCTCGTTATTGGTTTAATCCTGCAGCAATCAGTCGATTTTTTCTTGTGCCCGGATCTATTGCACTGATTATGACGGTAATTGGCGCGCTGCTCAGTTCATTGGTTGTTGCAAGAGAATGGGAGCGGGGAACCATGGAAGCATTGTTATCGACTCCTGTTACTCGCATGGAATTATTAGGTTCCAAATTAGTGCCTTACTACATCCTCGGAATTATATCGATGGCAGTATGTACCTTAATGGCTCTAACCGTATTGGGAGTTCCTTTTCACGGATCGTTTTTGCTGTTATTTATTGAAACGAGTCTTTTTTTAGGCAGCGCTCTTGGTTTGGGACTGCTGCTTTCAACAGCAACGCGCAGTCAATTTAATGCAGCACAGGCTGCTTTGAACATCGCATATTTACCCGCAATGATGTTATCCGGATTTGTTTATGAAATAAGTAGCATGCCGGTAGTTGTGCAGGCAGTAACCTATATTATTTCAGCACGTTATTTTGTTTCCGCATTACAAACACTGTTTTTGGCAGGTGATATATGGATATTACTTTTGGAAAATGCGCTGTTTTTATTGGCTTCAGCGCTGATATTCTTAGGTTTAAGCTATAAATTAACACGTCGTAGACTTGATTGAGGTCATTAAATGTTCCGTCGTATACTGGCATTGATTTGGAAAGAATTGCAAGCACAACTCCGTGATTCTGAGAGTCGACGCTTACTCATTTTGCCCGTCATTCTTCAAGTGGCACTATTTCCTTTTGCAGCAACACTTGAAGTTAAAAATAGTACGTTGGCAATTTACAATCAAGATGTGGGTGTTCATTCTGTAGAGCTGATGCAACGTTTTGCCAAAGCCAAAGCATTTCCGCATTTAAAAATACTGCATGGTGTAGGAGAAGTAAGCGATACTATTGATAATCAACGCGCTTTATTAGTCATTACTTTTCCAAGTAATTTTTCCAGAAACATTGCAGCGGGAAAAACGGCGGAGTTGCAAGTTATTCTTGATGGGCGGCGCTCTAATAGCGCGCAAATTGCCTTTAGTTACCTACAAAATATGGTAGAAAATTATCAGACCGATCTGCAATTACAAAATATGAGCCAAGGACCGATATCCACCATTTCTATACGCAATTGGTTTAATCCAAATTTGGAATACCAATGGTTTATTCTTCCCAGTTTAGTGGCAATTATCACCACAATTGGTTGTTTAATTGTGACGGCAATGTCTGTTGCGCGCGAGAGAGAACAAGGGACTTTTGAACAATTACTCGTTTCCCCACTGACACCCGGCTATATTATGTTAGGTAAAACAATTCCTGCTTTAATGATTGCCTTAATACAAGCATCTGTTATTTTATTCGCGAGCATTTTTTTATACCGCATTCCATTTCAAGGATCCATAACCCTGCTTTATTTTTGTCTTTTATGTTATGGTCTTTCTTTAGCTGGGATAGGCTTATTAATCTCATCGGTGAGTGCCACTCAGCAACAGGCGTTTTTAGGTGTTTTTGGATTTCTCATGCCGGCCTTTTTACTGTCAGGATATGTTTCTCCCATTGAAAATATTCCAGAACCGTTACAATCACTTACTTGGATTAACCCAGTTCGGCATTTTATTGTAATTAGTAAAGGAATTTATTTAAAAGGATTTGATATGGCATTTGTTTGGGGCGATTTGTGGCCTTTATTAGTGATTGCTTCAATAACCTTATTCTTGGCATATAGAATGTTTAAGCGTTATTCAAAATAACATACAGGGATTTTAAGAGGTTATCATGACATTTTTCCGATTAAATTTTCTGTGGCATCGTTGTTACCTGATTTTAATTATTTTATTATCAGGCTGCACTGTTGGGCCAAATTATCACCGTCCTGTTGATACAATGCCCGAAAAATACAGCTCAACCAGACAGGTATTTTCTTACAAACAGTTTAACCAATTTTGGTGGCGTGCTTTCAATGATCCGGTATTAATTGGTTTAATTAATCAGGCGTTGAAAGGTGCTAATTTAGACATACAAAAAGCTTATGCCAACATTCGCCAGGCTCGTGCTGAATTGAATATAGCAAATGCAGATTATTACCCGCAAATAGATGCTAATGGAAGATACGTACGGGATCATCTAAGTGGGAATAGTGAAATTATTTCTGCTTTTCCACAAGGTATCATTCCCTTAACTTATACTGATGCCAAATTTGGATTTGATGCATCATGGGAAATTGATTTATTTGGACATACACGCCGTGAAGTTGAAGCATCACGAGCACGATTCCAAAGTGCTATCGAGAATCAATATAATGTGGCTCTTGCAACTTCGGCTGAAGTAGCAAGAATTTACACTCAATATCGTGTTTATCAACAACGTATCCTTATTGCGAAACATACTGTTGTTTCTTACACTGAAACGGCGAAATTGGTTCAATTACAACAGCAGGCAGGTGTGGCAACAGGTGTTGACTTGCAACGAGTGGAAAGTGAAGTTTTATCTGCCAAATCAACATTGCCACCATTACAGGCCGAAGCGAAAGCCAGTTTGGCTGCCTTAGCTGTATTGGTTGGTGAGCTTCCTGAAATTTTGTTTCACGAGCTTTCTGAAACAGCCCCAATTCCATTGATGAAACAGAAAAAACTATCGCTTGGTTTACCATCGGATTTATTGCAAAGACGTCCTGATATTCGAATGGCAGAACGAAATTTAGCAGCGGCAACCGCCGACATAGGTGTTGCTGTAGCGAATCAATTTCCTCGAATTCAATTGATTGGTGATTTGGGCTTTGATACGACCAAACCGGGTACTTATTTGCAAGCAGCCAGTCGCTATTGGACTTTAGGCCCTCAAATACTGTCCATGCCTATTTTTCAAGGTGGACGTTTAAAAAATGCAGTTAAAGCACAAAAAGCAGCTGCTGATATTGCCTTAGCTACCTATAAGCAGGCAATTTTACAGGCACTTGCAGATGTTGAGTCCAGTCTTATTCGCTATGAGCGCGAACGGTTAGCCAGACAAAAATGGTTAGCTTCCTACAACAAATTAAAATCTGCTCGTCGCCTTATTCAACTGCAATATCGCGAAGGACAAACTACTTTACTTGATGTTCTTGATGTGGAACGCCAGCTTGATCAGTTAAATGATCAATACGTCCAATCTGTGGGTCAGGTAACTACGAATCTTATTTCGTTCTATAAAGCTTTAGGTGGAAGCTGGATAACTTAGGGACTGTTGCCATTTCGATTGTTTTGACTCAAGTCTTAAGCCAGCTGCAGATACATATTTTCTTATGCCCACCTTTCATAATTTGCTTATTCATTATTTTTATACCACACTTTTATGGAATAGTATTTTCCTAATCCTGGTTTGGGTTTATTGAAACAAGGAGAGTAATGATGAAAGCACTTATCTACCAAGGACCAGGAAAGAAAGCTTTGGAAGAGCGTCCTAAACCAATAATTAACAAACCAACCGATGCCATTATTAAAATTAAGAAGACTACAATTTGTGGTACAGACCTTCATATCCTCAAAGGCGATGTGGCAACGTGTGCACCAGGCCGTATTCTTGGACACGAAGGCATTGGGATAGTGGATGTGATTGGAACTGGGGTCACAGAATTTCAGCCAGGCGATAAAGTTATTATTTCCTGTATCACATCTTGTGGAAAATGCGAGTATTGCCGGAGAGGCATGTATTCTCATTGCGTCAATGGTGGATGGATTCTTGGTAATGCTATTGATGGCACTCAGGCTGAATATGTTCTTATACCTCAAGCAGACACAAGTCTCTATAAAATTCCTGCAGGAGTAGATGAAGAAGCAGTAGTCATGCTGAGCGATATTTTACCTACCGGTTTTGAGTGTGGCGTATTAAATGGCAAAGTACAGCCAGGGAATTCAGTGGCCATTGTAGGTGCTGGACCTATAGGTTTAGCGGCTTTACTTACAGCCCAGTTTTACTCACCGGCAGAAATTATTATGATTGACCTGGATGATAATCGACTTGAAGTAGCCAAGCGTTTAGGAGCAACTGCGATTATTAATGGCAGTGACGGCAAAACAGCAGATAAAGTAATGGAACTAACTAACGGACGTGGTGTTGATACTGCCATAGAGGCAGTAGGCATACCTGCTACTTTTGTACTTTGCGAAGATCTTGTGGGACCAGGAGGTACTATTGCAAATATTGGCGTACATGGAGTTAAAGCAGATTTACATTTGGAACGTTTATGGTCCCAGAACATTACCATCACCACCAGATTGGTTGATACGGTCACTACGCCTATGTTGCTTAAAACGGTATGTTCAGAAAAAATTGATCCTAAACTATTAATCAGTCATCATTTTAAATTCGAAAATATTTTAGAGGCTTATGAAACATTTGGGAATGCACCGAGCACTCATGCCCTTAAAGTAATCATTGAGGTTTCATAATGCATCATCATAAAGGTTAATATAATGAGCTATATTGAAAATCGCGTTTTTGATGAAATAACCATTGGTGACTCAGCTACTCTTAAGCGTCTATTGACGCAAGAGGACATAGCGCTTTTTGCTGTAATGTCTGGTGATGTTAATCCTGCTCATGTTGATGCGGAATATGCCCAAAATGATATGTTCCATAAAATCATTGCTCAGGGTATGTGGGGTGCTTCACTTTTATCTACGGTTTTAGGTACTGAACTTCCAGGGCCTGGGACCATTTATTTAGATCAAACTCTAAAGTTTGAACATCCTGTTGCTATAGGGGATACAATTACGGTTACTCTGACGGTAATTGATAAAAAACCGGAAAAACACATCGTTGGGCTTGATTGTAAATGTATTAATCAAGAGGGTAAAACAGTGATTAGCGGGCTGGCTACTGTTATTGCACCCACCGAAAAAGTGAAAAGAGAGTGTATTGAATTATCTAAGGTAGAGTTAAAACAGTCAAAAGATCATTGGTATCATCGTTTAATCGAATTAAAAGATACATTAATACCGCTTAAAACAGCTGTAGTGCATCCTGTTGATGAGCTTTCTCTCAGAGGAGCAATTGCTTCGGCACAAGAGGGGTTAATTATCCCTATTCTTGTTGGACCAAAACAAAAAATTATTGATGCGGCAAAAGCCGCTAATCTTGATATTTCCGCTTATCAAATTATTTCAACACAGCACAGTGACGAAGCTGCCGAAGTGGCAGTAAAAATGGCTGCAACTTCGCAAGTTGAAGCGATAATGAAGGGTAAAATTCATACTGATGAATTAATGAAACCTATCATTGATAAAGAAAAAGGCTTACGTACCGGGAGACGCATGAGTCACGTATTTGCTCTTGAAGCTCCTAATTATCCTAAACCACTTTTTTTGACTGATGCAGCACTTAATCTGTTTCCTCATCTTCAAGAAAAATGCGACATTGTGCAAAATGCAATCGATCTCTATCATGCATTAGGTTTAGGAATACCCAACGTTGCGATTTTATCAGCAATCGAGACAGTGAATGAAAAGATTCCCTCTACGCTAGATGCCACTGCATTATGTAAGATGGCCGAGCGCAGGCAGATTACTGGTGGCGTTTTAGATGGACCATTGGCATTTGATAATGCCATTTCTCTGGAGTCAGCACGCGCAAAAGGCATTCTTTCTCCCGTTGCTGGGAATGCTGATATTTTAGTGGTGCCTGATGTGGAATCAGGCAATATGCTTTATAAACAAATGACTTATTTGTCCGGGATAGAGGCCGCGGGAATGGTATTAGGAGCCCGCGTTCCAATTATTCTTACTAGCCGCGGTAGTGATGAGTTATCCCGTAAAGCATCCTGTGTTATGGCATTATTGTATGTAAGAAGAAAAAATGAGGCTCAATCATAGGGATGAGGTTATTTTGGATATTAATGCGGGATCATCTAACATAAAAATACCTGGTTTGGAATTGTTACAGAGAATGGATGCTTATTGGCGTGCGGCTAATTACTTATCAGTCGGGCAAATTTATCTTTATGATAATCCCTTACTGAAAGAACCACTTCAACTCTCTCATGTGAAACCACTCGTGGTCGGACATTGGGGTACGATACCAGGGCAAAATTTTATTTACGTACACTTAAATCGGGTTATCAAAGAATATGATCTAAACATGATCTACATTTCTGGGC
>JBIODT010000087.1:0-9229 GCA_044445305.1 Legionellales bacterium
TAATTATAAAAGTCAAAATGATCGCTTTTATCTATCGTAAGATCAAGTTGTAAATAAACTACTTTGCTTGAGTATTTTTCTAAACTGTTGTCTATACTTTTAGGTATGGTTACGTAGGCAGTCATTCAGATCCTTATACAAAAACTAGGGCCTGTCGTCAATTTGCTAGGATGAGTATAGTCGAATTGACGACAGGCATTAGCCTCAGCATTTTTTGTATAGGGATATAAAGAGGGGACCTTATGAAAAGTAAAGATCAAAAAACAACCGAGCTGCCTAAAAAATTAGGTTTGTTTTTCTGGCATTTTATAAAAAAACAACCATTAGCGTTTGCGGTATTTTTTTTGGCGCCGACTGCCATGGTCCTGGAAAATAATGCCATTCCCTATTCTTTAAAAATGATAGTTGATGCACTTGGGATGCATACAAAAGATCATAATATCTTTTCTCTAGTTGCTCCTGCACTGTGGTTGGGTGGTGGTGCCTGGATCAGTCTGTTGGTTATTTTAAGACTGCAAGACTGGTGGCAGGGCTATGTCATGCCTCGATTTCAAGCTGATGTACGGATGTCAGTATTTAATTATCTGAGTAAACAATCGCATCACTATTTTTCTAATCAGATGGCTGGGAGTTTGGCTAATAAGTTAAATGACTTGCCGCGTGCGCTTGATTCTATATTTATGATAGTCACTTGGTATGGTATTGCTACCTTTTCATCCATTGTTGTGGCATTGATTTTAATGTGGACTATTAACTATTGGTTTGACGTTGTGTTATTAACATGGATTATTTTTCAGTTGCTTATTAGCTATAGGTTGTCCATTAAAGTTGATGAATATTCTATCCAAAATGCTGAGGATAAAAGTGAGCTGAGTGGGAAAATTGTTGATAGTTTAAGTAATGCCAATGCGGTAAAACTTTTTTCACGCGCAAAAGATGAGTTTAATTATGTTTTATCAAGTCAAAATAAAGAGGAGCACAGCAATAGAAAACTAACTATTTATATGAATTTATTTCGTTTGTATTTGGATATCCCTGTCACCATCATGTTGGGGGTGATGGTTTGTTTGCTTTTAAATTTTTGGCAACGAAGCTTAATTACTACGGGTGACCTGGTTTTTATATTTAACGTCTCCTTCGCTATCATGACGCAAGTTTGGTATTTATGTCATGTAATGGCAGAGTTGTTTCGGCAAATGGGCATAGCCAGACAAGCCATTGCGTTACTTAGTGTCCCTATAGACATTCAAGACGTAGTTAATGCTCAAGATTTGGTTGTTTCTAAAGGTCAAATTGAATTTGAGAATGTTACCTTCCATTACAATCGAGGTAAAAAAGTTTTTGAAAATAAATCGGTAATCATTCAGCCTCAGCAGCGTGTGGGTTTGGTGGGTTTTTCTGGTAGTGGTAAAACCACATTCATTCATTTAATACTGCGGTTGTTTAATGTTGAATCAGGAAAAATACTCATTGATGGCCAAGACATCAGTCAAGTGACACAAGACTCTTTAAGAGAAGCCATTAGTATGATTCCTCAAGACACATCAATGTTTCATAGGACTATAATGGACAATATTCGCTATGCTGATCCCAGTGCTAGTGATGAAGAGGTGATGATTGCTGCTAAAAAGGCCTGCTGTGATCATTTTATTGCGTTTTTGCCAGAGGGATATGACACTTTGGTTGGGGAGAAGGGGAGTAAGTTGTCAGGGGGGCAACGACAACGTATCGCTATTGCGCGCGCTATTTTAAAAAATGCCCCGTTAATTATATTAGATGAAGCAACATCACAACTGGACTCACTGACTGAAGAAGCCATTCATAATTCATTGTGGGAGCTGATGGAGTCTAAAACAACCATAGTTATTGCGCATAGGTTATCGACTTTGTTACATATGGATAGAATTTTAGTTTTTGAAGCAGGTAAAATCGTTGAAGACGGCAGTCACGAGCAATTATTAGCGAAAAATGGTTTGTATAAGTCCATGTGGGATGCTCAGATAGGAGGCTTCTTACCGGAATCGGATATTGAATTGGATGATTGATCCTTCAATTCATTCAGTTTTTCTTTAATATCAACCAATTTTTTTATGGAAGAAGGTTCAGATGAAAAAAAAGTATTGATATAACCGTGCGATGATTTTTTTTCAACAATCAATGCAATAATTACTGTACACGCTGCAATGACGCCTAATAGTTTTTTAAAAATGGGATTGACGAAGCTCCAAATGCTGCGGTTGTCTTTAAATACTTTTTCAGCTGCTGTAACCTCTTCATTACAAGTACGTTTAAATGTTGCAAAAGATTGTGCTGTTGGTTTTTTAAAAAAATCATCGCTGGCTTTTAATAATACATGATTGAGTTTCAAGCTGGCTTCAAAGACCTCTTTATTTCCATCGGGTGACTCTACATATTTTTGATGGATTGCTGTATGAATTTTTTTAAGACTAAGCATGGATTCATCAAATTGTTGCTTGCATTGAGTTAGATCTTGCATCTCTTCTATAGCTGTTTCAGTAATTGGCTGAACGTCATTCGCTGTATTGCCCTCGAGTTGCTTTATAGTGTCCACAGGAATAGTTATAGCAAGCTCCTGTGCAACATTTACAAGCTGCTCTGTATTTTTTGGGGAATTACCGGGCCCTTTTAGTAAGGCAAGTGCAGATGAAAACCAGGCAGGATCATCCATTGGGTTTTTATGTTGCTGTTTGATTGCATCAGCACTGGCAGTCAGATTTTTAAATTGTTGGTTAAATTGTTCCAATTCGCTCATTTTTTCTTTAGATAAGAGCCATAAAGAAAAAATGCTTGTATTTTTTGTTATGAAGTGAGAAACAGCGAGCTGAACATCACAGTAAATATCTGCCAACTCGTTATCGACCAAAGGTGTCTTTGTGTTAGTTGGGTCACATGTAATTACCATATCTAAATTTACATCATCATCACTTTCTTTTTCTTTACCTTTATTGTATGAATTGTCTAAGGATCGGGTATGTTTAGGCCCAGTATCGGTTATATCATAATCTAAAAAGGTAAATTTTGGTCCCAACAAGCCTTTCATTTTTTCATAGAGGTCATTTGTTGCTTCGTTCTCAGATGGTTTGGGAATATTAAAATCACCACATAAAATAATCCCATCATCTGGGCCAATCACACCATTAGCACCTTGCCTTTCAACGAATTTTTTTAATTCCACACATTGCGCTAACGTTACTTCTGCATAGTGTTCTCTGCCTGGGTAATAAGCTTGTAAATGGGTATTGAAAATATGGTATTTCTTTCCTGCTTTAGTAAAACTAGTTTGAGTCACGCCCTTGTTTACCATCGCGTCTGCGCCAATAAAATAATCTATTTTATTTTTATAAACATGTTCATATCGTGATAATTGTGTTGCTAAATCTTTTTTAATAAAAGTGCGCACGCCACCATTTAGCGCAGTGGTTAATGCGGTGGTGCCGACAACCATCGTGGCTACATAACCTTTTTTAGCCATTTCTTTTTCTATTAGATCATTGGCATAGGCGTCGAATAATTCTTGAACACAACAAACGTCAGCATCTACTTTTTTAAAATAGTCTGTAAATTTTTGAATGGCCTCTTTAACGCCTCGTCGATTGGTTTTTCCTAGTGCATTGCTTATTAATAGAGGCATGAGTTGGAGGTTATAAGAAACGATTTTTAATTCTGGAGTTTCAGCAATAACAGGGTAGTGATCAGACAAATCATTGTTTTTTGTGTCTTTGGGGTTGTCAATTATAATTTTTTGATTTGCAGGCATTTTATTGCACTCCTAAGAGATCGATTGATCTATTAGTGATTAGTATATGGTGTCGGCAATATAAAGTCAATCAGCTTATTTTTATAACAATATTTGTGTAACAGTTAAAGCGTTGCAAGCATATGATAAATATAGCATGATTGTATAAAAATTCATTTGAGGGTGATTATGAAAAATTGGTATTGTTATTTACTTCTTGTCTTGCCAATGACGGCGACTGCAGGTGATGATTTATCTATGACGGTAAATACCAACCTCAGCGCAAATAAGAGTGGTTTTATAGTGACATTGGCTGCAAATCCAACCACTGGATATCAATGGTCAGTTGTCCAGTTTGATAAAAAGCTCTTAACCTTAAGCAGCAGTCATTATCAAAAGTCTGAGACTCATCTAATCGGTGCAGGTGGAAACATGTTATTCACATTTAGTTTGCGCAAGGGTAAAAGCTACCCTGCTAAATCCGATATGGTATTTAAGTATGCCCGCTCTTGGGAACCATCGGCGGGCATGTTAAAGAAAGTTAAGATTAATTTTGTTAGTTCTTTCTAAACGGCAAATACCTTGGCTCCCAAAATAGGTCTTCAACCAGTTGCTCTAGATCTTTATCTTGATTTTTTTGGGCATATCCTGAATCAATAGCGCATCGGGCTACGGCGACAGCTATTTCCTTTGCAACCGTTTGTGCATTGTCCAAGGAAGGCAATAGAGGTAAAAAACTGTCTTTTTTACTTGGTGCATGGCTACATAGAATTTGTGACGCCGCCAGGATCATTTCTTTGGTAAGTCTGGTGGCGGCGACAGCAAGTACTCCCAGACCTATTCCAGGGAACACCAGTGCATTATTGCATTGCGCTACTTGTACCATACGGTTGTGGAATTCAATGGGTGGAAAGGCTGTTCCAGTTGCAATTAATGCTTTTCCTTGACTCCAAGTTAATATATCTGCAGGTTGTGCTTCACATTTTTCATCGGGATTAGAAAGGGGGAAGATGATGGGGCGATCGCAGGTTGCTGTCATTGTTTCTACGATGTCTTGTGAAAAAGCGCCGGTTTGTGCAGAGCAACCAATCAAAATAGTTGGTTTAACGTGCCTAACGGTATCAGTAAGCGATGGGTGTTGTTTTTCATTGATGACCCATGCGTCTATTTCTTTTGCCTGTCTGGCATAAGGTTTTTGTGCATCAGTCAGCGAGAGGTCTGTATTCAGTAACAAGCCTTGCCTGTCAATCAACCAAAAGCGCTTATGGGCTTCTTCAGAACTTAATCCACTACGAATCATGGCATCAATAATTTGGTCACTGATGCCTGTTCCTGCGGAACCGGCTCCAAAAACAACGATACGCTGATCTTCTAATTTCACGCCAGTCACATCACAAGCTGCCAGTAACGCCGCTAAAGTAACAGCACCTGTGCCTTGTATGTCATCGTTGAATGTGCACAATTCATCTTGAAACCGATCTAGGATCCTTCGTGCATTACCACGCCCAAAATCTTCCCAGTGCAAAAATGCATTGGGAAATTGCTTACGTATTTCATTAACAAAAGTCAGAATCAAATCATCATATTCTAAATTGTTGATGCGAGGATGACGACATCCTAAATACATAGGGTCGTTTAATAAATCTTGATTGTTTGTTCCTACATCAAGGAACACTGGCAGTGTTCGAGTGGGATCAATTCCGCCACATAAACTATAAACCATGAGTTTGGCCACAGGTATATCCATACCACCTATGCCTTGATCACCAATGCCAAGTACCCCTTCGCCATCAGTGACTACAATTAGATCAATTTCTGGATTGGAGCGGTTATTGACTATGTCTTCAATGTGGTTTTTATCATAATGGGCTATATATAAGCCTCTTGGTTGCCTGTATTCATGGCTGAAACGCTTTACTGCCGTACCTACTATGGGGGTATAAATAGTAGGTAGCATTTCACTTAGGTGACGGCTTAAAAGCTTATAAAAAAGGATCTGATTTTTATCGTGCAAATTATTTAAATAAATATTTTGCTGCAATCGAGTTGTATAGCTGGCGTATTGAAGATAAGCGCGTTTAACTTGCTCATCTAAGGTTTCAACTCGGTGAGGTAATTTCCCCAGTAAGCCAAATTCCTGTCGTTCCTCTTGGGTGAAGGCAGTGCCTTTATTTAATTGTGGTATGGTTAGTAATGGTTTGCCACTGAGAGCGGTTTGTAGATACAGCTCACCAGTCTGGTCATCGCGATTTAATTTGAAATCAAGCATGTGGTATTCCCGTAATATAGCGTTACTAGCTGACTGATGATAATATCGGCTTTTTGTAGGTTACATCAAGGGGTTGCTCATGAATAAGTACATGTTACTGATATTAGTGATTTTAGGTTTAACTTCTTGTACAGTAGAAGATGAGCACTATTATCGCTCTAACCCCAAAGAATTACAAAAAGCAATTAAGGCGTGCCCTGGTAAGCAACCACAAAACTTGACTTGCCAGCAAGTTGACGCGCTTGGAAGTCATATGAACAGCCTGGCTTATCAGTTGCAATCTAGTCCACAGGGATTTGGCAGTAAAATTTTAGCCTTGCAACAAACGATTGCAAGTCAACAAAGGGATTTGCAACAGGCCACATCAACTAAAAATGGCATTGGTCTTGGATTGGAAGCAAGTTTAACTCAGAACCAAAATGAGTTGGCTTCTCTTTTGGCCGTTGTTAAATGGATGGAATCACCAGGGAGTTAATCATGAAAGTATTAATCAGTAATGATGATGGCGTTTTAGCCCCAGGAATTAAAATATTGGCAGCAGAGTTGGCTGCGATTGCTGACATAGAAGTGGTTGCCCCGGATAGAAATAGAAGTGGTGCCAGTAACTCTTTAACTTTGACGCGACCGTTAAGAGTGAAGCAATTGGAAAATGGTTTTTATAGTGTTGAAGGAACACCTACTGATTGTGTTCATTTGGCATTAACAGGATTTTTAAATTCAGTTAATGATATGGTCGTGTCTGGAATTAATGAAGGTGGTAATTTAGGCGATGACATTCTGTACTCAGGTACTGTAGCCGCGGCAATGGAAGGTCGTAATCTGGGCTTGCCTGCAATCGCCATTTCTATGGTTGGTGATAACATTCAGCATTATAAGACTGGCGCACTTATTGCCAAGCAGTTGGTGATGCACTTGAGTAGCAATCGATTGCCATCGCAAACCATTTTGAATGTTAATGTTCCTGATTTACCTATGGATGAAATAAAGGGTATACAGGTTACTCGTCTGGGGACCAGGCATGGTGCTGAACCTGTCGTAAAAGAGCTCGATCCCAGAGGGCGGGCAATCTATTGGGTTGGACCACCTGGTTCAGAGGCAGATGCTGGTGTTGGGACGGATTTTCACGCTATTAATACGGGCTATGTTTCCATTACGCCACTTCATTTGGATATGACTCATTACAAAATGTTTGATCAGTTATCTAATTGGCTGAATGGAATTAATCTGCTCGACGGTATGAGAGTATAAATGAGGTATTTTAAGCATTTTTTTGGGTTTTTTATTCTATTGGTCCTTGTTGGTTGTGGGTCACGGACCAATTATGCCCCTGTGGCTGAGTTAAAATGGCAGCCTTTTTCTAAATATCAAAAAAATCATAGAGTAGTTCGTGGTGAAACCCTCTATGCAATTGCCTTTCGTTATGATACCGATTACAGGCGGCTTGCAGCGTTGAATCATCTTCGGTTTCCTTATTCTTTAAGAGTTGGACAGGTTATCAATGTTCGTGGAGGCGCGGTTCCGATACAGCGCACACAGAGGCAGCCGACTTATGCCCGTAGTAATTATCGGGCACCATCCAAAGTAGCATCAAGGGTTATTTATGCGCCGGTCTTAAGTGCTCATTCTTCCGGCAAGTGGTTGTGGCCAGTAAGTGGTCGTGTTGTTACCTCATTTTATCCAGAACAAGGAAAAAAAGGCATAAATATTGCAGGTGTAAAAGGTCAAAGAGTTGTTGCAGCTTCTGGCGGTGTGGTTGCTTATGCTGGAAGTGGGTTAGCTGGTTATGGTAATTTAATAATTATCAAGCATAATAATGAATATTTAACAGCTTATGGCAACAGTGCGAAAAATTTAGTTTCAGAAGGGCAACAAGTCAAGCAGGGACAGGCTATAGCGGAAGTTGGTGTATTAGAGCGTAAGTATTGGGGGGTTCATTTTGAAATTAGAAAGGCTGGGAAACCAGTTAATCCTTTGAGCTATCTACATGATCCGCAACATTATAGGTGACATAATGCACAAGGAAGACAATAAAATTAATAAGCCGCTGGAGATCAAGGAAGACGAGTGGTCGGAGCCTGATGAGAAATTACTCTCAGTTGATGATGAGGTTGATCTAGACCTTGATCTTGATTCTGATTCTGAAAAGATTGATGAAGAAGAGTTACCTGATGTTAGCGATGATATTGCCTTTCCTTCCTTTCATAAAGGCAAGCATGCGGTTAAAGCCATGGATGCAACTCAAATTTATTTAAGTGAGATTGGGTTTTCGCCTTTGCTTAGCGCTGCGGAAGAAGTTCATTATGCGACCCTTGCGCTGCAAGGTGATGTTGCCTCGCGTAAGAAGATGATCGAGTCTAATTTGCGTCTGGTTGTTAAAATTTCTCGCCGTTACCTCAATCGTGGTTTGCCTCTGCTTGATTTAATTGAAGAGGGTAATTTGGGTCTAATGAAATCGGTCGAAAAATTTGATCCCAGTCGTGGTTTCAGATTTTCAACTTACGCAACCTGGTGGATAAGACAGACCATAGAGCGTGCCATTATGAATCAAACACGAACCATACGTTTGCCCATTCATGTGGTAAAGGAGCTCAATGTCTATCTCCGAATAGCGAGACAACTCACGCAAAAGTTAGATCACGAACCTTCGCCTGAAGAAATTGCTGAAATGGTAGACAAGCCTTTAGAAGAAGTTCAAAGGTTATTGGGTTTGAATGACAGAGTGACCTCGGTTGATACCCCAATTGGCTATGATGAGTCGAAATCATTATTAGACACCATAGCAGATGAAAACAGCGTGAATCCCGCAGAGTTATTAACCAATGCTGATCTGCGTGTGCATATAGAAACTTTGTTGGATCAGTTGACAGACAATCAGCAGCAAGTTATAGCCCGACGATTCGGATTACGTGGATTTGAGAAAGCCACTCTTGAAGATGTGGGTAAAGAAATAGGTTTGACTCGTGAACGAGTGCGTCAAATTCAAGTTGAAGCATTAAAGACTTTAAGGGTCTTACTGGAACGGGTGGGATTAACTCAGGAAGATTTGTTTTGACTGAAAGGGTATTGAAATGCGACAAAACCTGTAAGCGCAATGAGCTGGCTGTGAGATCATTGGACTTTATGTGTCATATCACTACCAATAAATCGGCACAAAACTGCAAAAAGCAATCAACCAATAGAGCCCGTCATTGCGAGGCCACGAA
>JBIODT010000088.1:0-9172 GCA_044445305.1 Legionellales bacterium
ATATTAAGGGACTAATCGTGAATGCACTGAGCAAAGCAATGATGGCAGATACCTTATGTGGTGATTTAAAATTGTCGAAACTTTTATCAAAGGAAATAGTAGAGCATTTTTTTGAAGAATTACGACATGCTCTTGAGCATGGGCATCATGTTAAATTGTCAGGTTTTGGTAATTTTACGTTAAGAGACAAGCCGCAGAGGCCAGGAAGAAACCCAAAAACTGGGGAAGACATTCCCGTGGCCGCCAGAAGGGTGGTTACTTTCAAGCCTGGTTTGAAGTTAAAAAATAAAATTGAAATAATAGGAACCTAGTAGATTGACTTATTATAACAAGCACGTCTTTGTATGTACTAATCAAAAAAGTGCGGGCAAACAGTGTTGCGCTAATTCTGCTAGTGAAGAGTTGGCTGCGTATTTAAAATCGAGGCTCCAGGAACTGGGCATGCATGGTGAAGGCAAAGTCCGTGTTAGTAAATCGGGTTGTCTTGGACGCTGCAGCTCAGGGCCTTGTATGGTGGTTTATCCTGAGGGTGAGTGGTATTCCTGTTCTTCAAGGGCAGATGTTGATCAATTGATTAATGGGTGTTTGATTGCTAATGAGTCAGTGGCATCGCTGTCTATCAGCGAGCCCGCAGACCAGCTGCGGGACGTAGCCATAGGATCAGAATGACAGCATGATTTAAGGTGTTACTCCCGCCGCCATATTTCTTTCAGTATCTACTTCGGTCTTGGCTTTTTTGTGTTTATGGTCCTCTTCAGCAGCATTAGCTGATGCTTGCTCAACCGGCTTTGTTGCCATTTGTCCTTGTATGGTATCGGTTATTATCAGGGTGTCACGCTGCTCCACTATGGCCGCATACCAGTCAAGCTGCACCAGATGCAGGCAGATATTGTTCGGAACTTTGTTTATGTTTCCGTACTCTAGATAATGCTCTCTTAAGGATAAAAAAATATTTTTTCCAGGAGGATCATCATCAAAAAAATAATAATTTACCTGCGCCTCAGGATATTTCATGGCTATATCCGCGAGTTGGGTTTCAATAAGGCAAATTTTATTTTCTTCAATATTACAAGTTAAGCTTGCATCTAATATAGCGCTTCCTGGAACTTGCTTGTTTTGTATGTCTGCCATTAACAGCGGATTGAAGTACCAGCCTTTATCCTTACAAAGGGTTTGTAAATTAGTAAAACAACAGCCATTTCCTTTCTTGGCATTGAGTTTGTTTATCTGCTGTGATTGCCTGTTGGAGCCAACATAAACCATAACATTAGCGTCTGCTTCCAGTGCTTTAGCATCTACAAAAGCATGAAATTTTTCTGTTAAGTTTGATACTTTTTGATGCACTTCAGGAGGGGTTTCTTGTTTTGAAAGTTCAGGAAAAAGAATGTCTGTGCATCCATCATAATCTAAGGATAAAACTAAAATAGGTTTGCGAGGTGCTTGTAGTTGTTGTTTGAAAAATTCAGCTGATGCGCGCATAATGCCCTCATATGTTTATTAATGACTCATTAGTTTTATTCAGAGCCACAATTAAAGTTACAGTGGAAATTCATCCGGTGATTTTCCGGGTTGGATTTTAATGGACTTTGTTCATAGAGCTCATTAATAAGTGTGCATTATAGAGGATGAAACTTAAGCAATTATTAAGGGGAGCAGTCTTTAAAAAACGTGCTCAATATTCAATTTATTTGCTTTTGATTGCCATAAAAATGGGTTGCATTACAGAGTGTGTATGATATTGTAATGGCACATTCATCACTAACTTGTTGTTCCGTATGAATTTTGTGGAACAAGACACTATAAGAAACACAGCCATACAGATGCAGCATCACTGTGACCAGGAACGGTTTATGGGATTTGATAAAATTAAGGATAGGTAGCAAATGCAATTAAAAAGCTTAGCGTGGTTTGTCTTATTACTCACGACTGTCTGTGCTCAAGCGGGAGTGATGGGGGATTTGGCGTCATCTGCCGCTTATTATAAAAACTTTGAAATTTCAGCAGCAGGTGGTGTTGCTTGGTATCAAGTTGCTGACGCCGATCTGGTTATTTCTCCTTTTGAAACTGATCGCAATACCGTCAATCACATTTCAATGAATGGCGCCTGGAAAGCGGGCCTGGGTTATTATTTGTTTAAAGACCGCGGCTTCACCAGTGAGGTACAACAATATTTAAACCATTTTTTACTCGAAGTGAATGCTTATCAAACAAAAACCACTCTGACAGGCAGTGTTTGGCAATTTGATATACCAGCCTTTAATAACTACAGCTTTAGCGCACCCATCACCAGTACTCGATTGATGTTTGATTTTAAGCCGAATCTCTTTACATGGTGGCGGGTTTCGTCCTATGCCCTTTTAGGCGTTGGTGCGACGTGGAACACGGTATCTTACAATGAAACGGTAACAGGAGCTGGTGTTAGTCCAGCCAGCGCACTGTCATTTTCCAACAATACCACCACGCAAGTCGCTTGGGATGTGGGAGCCGGTCTTCGCGTGGCTATTACTGATAACTTGAGTGCCACCGCAGAATACGTCTATGCCTTTTTGGGTCATGGTGCTCCTGCTAATGGACTTACTAATGACGGCAATTTAACAACTGCGCCGAGATTTTCGCTTCAAGCCCAAAGTCTGTTGCTTGGCTTTAGTTTAAAACTTTAATGCGCTGCTTAACTTTAAAATTATTTAGGACCGGATCATTAAGGATGCATTTATGAACAGGAAGGTTTCTCTCGCAACAGCCAGTTTGTTGTTGTCACCATGGGCATTGGCCATGATCCCAGTCACGATGTCAGGCCCAACACCTGCCATTGCGCCAACCTATGATGCGGGTATACAAAAAACCGTGATTTATACGGTAAGCAATAACGTGCCTAATCACAGTTTCCCACTGACTGTCAGCGGCATTTTGGGCGCGATTACACGTGTAACCGTTGCCAATGATTGTGGTAATGGCTTGCCTGCAGGCCCCTCAACTTGTAACCTTGGTATTGCCATCACCCCATTGGCCTCACAAATTGGTTCTGCTATTAGTCAAACATTGCAAGTGAATTATGGAGGCAGAGCCCCTCTTAGCAGCAGCATTTCATTCACAGCAAGCAAGGAGACTGTAGCAGTTACAGTGGGAAATTATAAGAATAATTCCAATAACTATACCCCCTTGGCTTATTTTACCAAGGACAGCGTCTATGACTGGTTGCTTTCCTCTCCAATCACATCGATAAATTCAAATAACCAGTCCTATTTAAATGGCGTGGCCTGTGACAGTTTGGAGCAACAATGCGTGGCTGTTGGTTCAGGATTTGGTGAAAACGGCTATTCCTCGGCGTTAACTTACTTTTCCAGCAACGGTGGTCGAAGCTGGACACCATCCCTTACAGCGGCTATTCCTGGATATTTTTATGGCGTAGCTTGCACTAGCAGCGGGCAAACTTGCATGGCCGTAGGGAGTGATATTGGCCGTACCACAGCCATTGCTTATGTCAGTTCTAATTATGGAAGTACCTGGCAGCAGACGGGGAGCCTGAACGCCTTTTTAGGAAGTTATTTTAATCTGGAAAGTATTGCTTGTGATAGTAGCGTGACGCGATGTACAGCCGTTGGATTTTATAACAATACCCTTAATGGGACCAACCCCTCGCCTTTGAGTTACTACACGACGAATGGTGGCAGCACCTGGATTCAATCTGATCCTGCAATACCTCTAAATGCAACAGGCAAGAACTACCTCAATAGTGTTGCTTGTGGCAGCTCTGGGCTTAACTGTATGGCAATTGGGGTCTACTACACCGGATCACACACTCATACGCCATTAGGTTATGCAAGCTCTAATGGCGGAGTAACTTGGACTGCTGTCAATCCAACAGAAAATAATTCCAACGCAACAGATTACCTTAATGGCATTGCTTGTGATAGCAGTGGCACGACCTGTGTTGTGGTTGGATATCAACGCAATACCTCAATTGGTTATGGAAACCCTGGTTATTATAGCCCCTTAAGTTTTTACACATCCAATGCAGGTCAACAATGGACCGAGTCACTGATCAGCACTTACCCAAGTGCTAATGGCGAGGGTTCATATAAAATAAGGCTAAATACCATCAGTTGCAATGCCTCCGGTCAAAATTGCACGGCCTCAGGCCATTATAACAACGGTAATGGCAATCCAATGCTCCCTCTCAATTATTACACCAGTAATGGCGGGGCAAACTGGTATCTTGCAGCCACCCAACCACTGGCGCAAGGCAGTGGTAATAATTATCTGAATGGGGTTTATCAGCCTTAATAAGATACAAACGTATTGCGCTAACAACAGATGCACGCAACAGGGTTCTACATACACGATGATTGACGCTTCGGTGTAGTCATCGTGCACAACTCCGAATAAAAAATTAAATGCACTGCTTGTTAGCGCACCTTTTTAATACACTCCTTCATAAGGCATTCACTCTGAGCACCTTATCTCTTTATAATGAGCGCAGCTACCAACAAGAAATTCATGACTTGGTGCAGAAGTCTTTCAGCCAGGGTGGCGCCTTTGACGCCCAACAGGATAACGTTGCTTTATTTAATTTTGGCTTTGATCAAGCCCGCTTGGCCAGGATCATCGCCCGCGCCGTGCGGCGAGGGACTTACCGTTTAAGCCCGCCCCAAAAACGGCTTATTTTAAATAAAAACAAGTCTAGAGCCGTCTATGATTATGCGCTGACTGATAAAATCGTCATCAAAGTTTTTAGCCGCTATTTGCATGCTTTGTTTAAACCGTTCATGGTGCCTGAGCTTTATTCCTATCAACCAGGAAAAAATGCGGGGATGGCGGTGCAGCAGCTGGGGCAG
Source organism: Legionellales bacterium (assembly GCA_044445305.1). Lineage (GTDB taxonomy): Bacteria > Pseudomonadota > Gammaproteobacteria > Legionellales > Legionellaceae > Legionella. The sequence goes on from JBIODT010000088.1 coordinate 4,836, forward strand.
TACATTCGCTCAACGCGCCGTCAGTTGTCAATCAAGGGCCTGTATGTTTTGAAAGTGGACATTCAATCCTATAGTGACAGTATTTTTATTGGCGAACAGTCCTCGTTGTGGCCACGTTTAACAACCTTACTCAAGGACTCCCTTCGAGCTGCGGATATGGCCTTACTCCGAGAGATGATTCGACCCAGTTATTTGAGTAAAGACGGCGGCTTGCAAACCAATGTCCGCGGGGTAACAACCGGTTCGCCGATCAGTAATTTTTTGTATAACTTTTATTGTGCCCCTGTTGATGGGTTGTTTGCTCACAGCCCAGGGTTATTTTATGCACGCTTTAGTGATGATATTTTATTGTGTCATCCAGACCCGTTGGAATTGTTACAACAAGCTGAGCGTTTGTATGCTGAGTTGGCTCGGCTTCAGCTCAGGGTTCATCCTCAAAAAATCATGCAATATTATTTAAGCCCAGCAGGAAACGCGAGCAACATCGAGCTGTTTCAAGGGAAAAACAGTTTTGACTACTTAGGTTACCGCATCGATGGTTATGGTCAAATCACGCTCTCGGAACGCCGTAAACGCTATTTTTTACGTGCGATTTTTCGGCGTATTCGTTACAGTCATGACTTGCTTAAAAATACAGGGGTTGATGAGGCAACGCGCATTCGCAGCATTTGTCAGGTGGTGAATAATGCTTTGCTGGAACGGGATTTTTTGGAGGGAGAAATTCGCTCCTTAATCATGGAAAGCAATGATCAAGGTCAGTTGAAACATTTGGATTATTTAATTGCCTTAAATATTGCAATGCGCATCACCAACATCCACGGGGTCAAGGCTTTTGCTCGCTTGCCTTATAAAGCCTTGAGAACAACCTATGGTTTATGTTCACTCATTAAGTTAAGGAACCGAAACAGTGAGTCTATCCCGCTGGTTTAAGCATCAAAATAAACAAAGAGCGCGGTTGGTGACGTTGGAGCAAACGCTATTGGATGGTCGGTATAAGGCCTATGGGTTTTTTCGCTTAAAATTTTTTAATGTGCAATTACTGATTAATTTTATGGCGCATCTTTTGTTAATGACGCTGTTTTTTCATCATTTTACCTTGTTGCATGCCTCGCATTTAATCTTGATGGTCGCTCTTTCTTTTACCCTTAATTGTGCCTGGTGGGGCGGATTGGAGGTGATGCGCGAGCAGGTGCGTGCCTCTTTTATGAAAGGTCCTAAGCATGCAGTTGGTGCCATTATTGGTCAATGGTTGCTGGTGAGTATTATTGGCGCTCTTGTTTTTAGCCTGATAGCCTTGCTGGCCTTGATTCATTATAATGTATCCATTCAAGCCGTTAATGCAAAATACAACCTGTCTTTAGTCAGTTTGGTGATTTCCTTGGCGATTCAACTGCCAGTGCGTGTTTATCATTCGGGAATCTACGCCATTAATCGGGTAGCTCGGAGCACTTTTTCCATGTTTATTGCGGATCTCGTGTTTATTGCTGCACTGCTTATCAGTGCCCCTTTTTTGGGGGTCTATAACATTCCGCTGGCTATTTTATTAAGAAATATGAGTGGGCAATGGATGATTGTCCACTATGTTAAACGGGCGTATCTGGCACGGAATATTCAATTGCAATGGCCATCGTTTTCTCGAATGCGCTCCTTTGTCGCCCTCTTTCCCGCTGGAAACTTTATCAAAGCAAGTCTTAGCATGACCAGCATGACTCTGGAGCACTTAATCATTGCGCTGTGGTTTTTATGGACAGAAAAGCGTTTGGATCAACAGGACAACATCACTTTACTGGTGTTTATTTTACCCTTGCTGTATGCGTCGGTAGATTGGGCACGCCTGTTTTATTTTGATTATAAAAAAACGATACATGCTGATTTTAGCCAATTTTATAGCAAGTTTGAGCGTCATGTGACTAAAATTGCGACCATTAGCGGGTTCTTTTATTGGGCCTTGGCTTGCCTTACCAATATTTTGCTGATGCCTGTGCATTCGCTGACCTTGTGTTTGTGGCTGCTGCCTTTGTTTATTTTGCGCAGTAAAATCGCTATGTTACAGATTAAACACTTTGCTCAGGGGCATTATACTGCGGTGCTGCTGTATAATTTACTATTTATCAGCACCGTCGCGCTCATTTACAGCTTGCCCGTTTTTTGGATGAGCAAATTTATGTTGTTGATCATGTTGTGTGTGCTGCTGATTGCCTGTCTGCGAATTCCCCTCAAAACGCGTATTGCCAGCGATTCAGCTCTTAAAAAACCCTTACATATTTATGCCTGGTTGCAGTCGCTACGAGAGGCCGTGGACGCGAGCTGCATTGAGGTGCATGTGTTTCAACTTCAGCCTCATTTAAAAACGAAACCTCGGTTTGCGCTGGTGAATCAATTATTGCTGCACTTTTATAATACACAACATGAACTGTGTATTTATAACCAGCAATTATTGCTTTTTACCAATAAAATGGAGGTGATGGATACGGAAACCCTGTTAATCATCAGTGGGGGCTGGGTGCGGCAACATCGGGTGCTGAGGCTTGCTTCAGTGGCTATGATCAAAAATCAGCTGCTAGCACAGTTGGATCCGCCCTTGCCTCGACCAATCATTCAGGAGTATTCGATTGAGGCCATAAAAGCGACGTTCTTTCGATATTTTCCCTATGGGTTTTGTTTTGGTCCTGATTATCAATTAGGCCCCTCAGCAAAACCTTTGAGTTCCGCAACATTGCAGCGATTGCTTCAATTTTCAAAAAAATATCTGGCAGATAGCCAGAAGCAGGATTTAGCCGATTATTTTTTAAGTGTGTTTTATTGCGCTCATAGTATCAATATTATTTTCTTGATTCCTAAGGGTGCTATGTATTCAATAAAGGATCAGGGCTGTCATCCTTTATTGTGGCAAAAAAATATTGATTTTGTGAGTAAAATGCAGATATTGGGGTAGCGCATTACTGGGATGTTACGGTTCGTGTCCAGAATAGTACTTGGGAGCTATTTAAATAGAAGCGCACGTGGATCTGCTATTAAAAAAAGCATGTAATTATAGGGGCTTAATTAATTTTTTGTAAATTTTTAGCCTTTTTACTTGTAGGATGTTGCTCTTTTGGTTAAAATCGCCTGTCCATGATAGAGAGATTAGGATCGTGACCGAAGTGGTTTCTTTTTTTTGAATCATATTTGATGTCGTAATGGAGGTTTGTTTCGGTGACCATCCTTAATAATTTAGGCAGTTCGGAGTTTATTTAATGAAGACATTTAGTGCCAAAGGGCATGAAGTTAAACGAGACTGGTTCGTTATTGATGCCAGCAATCAAGTTTTAGGTCGCTTAGCAACTGAGATTGCCCGTCGTTTGCGTGGCAAGCATAAAGCTGAGTTTACCCCCCATGTTGATACGGGTGACTATATTATTGTTACTAATGCTGAAAAAGTTACAGTGACTGGCCGTAAGTTCAAAAACAAAATGTACCACCATCACACCGGTTATGTTGGTGGGATTAAGTCGGTTACTTTTGAAAAAATGCAGGGCAAAAATCCTGCAAAAATTATTGAGCTTGCTGTTAAAGGCATGTTACCTAAAAATATTTTGGGTAGAGATATGTATCGCAAAATGAAAGTGTATGTTGGTAGCGAGCATCCGCATACTGCACAGCAACCCAAGCAACTTGTGATTGAGGAATAAGTATTATGGCTGAAATCCAGCAATATTATGGCACTGGCCGTAGAAAAAGTTCGACAGCCCGTGTGTTTTTACGCCCTGGTAAAGGTGAGATTAAAGTTAATAATCGCACTTTGAAGGAATATTTTTGTCGTGAAACCTCATGCATGGTTGTTATGCAACCTTTAGAGACAGTGGAGCTTATCAATAAATTTGACATCTACATCACTGTAGTGGGTGGTGGGGTTTCTGGTCAAGCGGGTGCTGTTCGCCTGGGAATAGCCAGAGCCTTGGTTGCTTATGATGAGAAAGGGTTAGCAGAAGATGCTGAGCCAGATCCCAATTCATTTCGAAGAAAACTTCGTGCACGTGGTTTGTTAACTCGTGATTCACGTCGTGTAGAAAGAAAGAAAGTCGGTTTACACAAAGCACGTCGTGCCACTCAATACTCAAAACGTTAATCGTTTGTGGGTTAAAAAAACCTCGCTGCATGCGGGGTTTTTTTTTATTTGCAACTGGGGATGTAGGGAGCCATGGGTGTCATTTAAAGTGCAGCTTTTGTGATAGGTGTAGCCTTGATGCAGCGTTAGCGTAATCAAGGTTTACATCCAGCACCTAAGAACCACCTTGATTACGCTGCGCTGCATCCATATCGTTACCCACAAATTATCTCATGGAAAATAGTTATAA
>JBIODT010000089.1:0-9141 GCA_044445305.1 Legionellales bacterium
CAAGTTATCTTATGGAAAATAGTTATAAAATTACATACTGCACTCAAACGGTGCGTCATTGCGAGGCCACGAAGCAATCCAGAGGTCGTCACTCCGAACTTTCTGGGTTGGGTTGTGGCCTCGCAATGACGAGCTCTATTAGTTCATTGCGTTTTTTAGTTTTGTGCTGACTTATGGGTAACGATATGGCTGCATCAAGGCTACGCGCTATAAAGTTGTGAACCCCAGGATGCCATCTGTATAAGTTACTGTGATGGTTTCTCCCGATTTAAATTTTCCAGTCAATAAAGCTTGGGCCAGTGGATTTTCAAGTTGTTGCTGGATGGTGCGCTTCAATGGTCTGGCGCCGTATACGGGATCAAATCCGGCCTCGGCTAAGTGCGCCAATGCTTCACTAGTTACTTCAAGACCAATGTCTTGTTGTTTCAATCGATGACTCAAATAACTGATTTGAATGGCGGCAATTTTGGCAATTTGATCTTGCTCTAAAGAGTGAAAGACCACAGTATCATCTATACGGTTGATGAATTCAGGTCTAAAATGCTGGCCGACGAGTTCCATTACTGCAGTCTTGATTTGCTCATAACTGGAAGTCCCGCTCATTTCCTGAATCACATGAGAACCTAGATTGGACGTCATTACAATAACCGTATTACGAAAATCAACGGTTCGTCCTTGGCCATCGGTTAAACGACCGTCGTCCATGACTTGTAATAGAATGTTAAACACATCAGGATGCGCTTTCTCTACTTCATCTAATAAAATGACTGAATAAGGTCTTCGACGTATGGCTTCAGTTAAATAGCCGCCTTCATCATAGCCTACATAGCCTGGTGGTGCCCCAATTAACCGAGCAATGGAATGCTTTTCCATAAACTCCGACATATCAATTCGTACCATTGCATCTTCAGTGTCAAAAAGAAATGAAGCCAATGCTTTACACAGTTCAGTTTTACCTACTCCGGTAGGCCCTAAGAACAGGAAGGAGCCTATAGGGCGGTTGGGATCGGATAATCCAGCGCGTGCGCGGCGAATGGCGTTAGAAACTGTGTCCACAGCCTCATTTTGTCCAATGAGACGGCTGTGTAGGGCATCTTCCATTTTAAGTAGTTTTTCTTTTTCGCCTTCGAGCATTTTAGCTACAGGGATGCCCGTCCATTTAGAAACAACTTCTGCTATTTCATCTTCAGTGACTTTGTTGCGTACCAATTTGGTTTCTATACTGGCTTCAGTGCTCACTTGTGTCAGTCTCTTTTCAAGTTCGGGGATGCGACCATATTGAAGCTCAGACATACGACTTAGATCGCCGGCTCTTCTGGCAGTTTCCATTTCCTGCTTTGCGTGTTCTAAAGCTTCTTTAATTTGTGTGGAGCCTTGCATCATTGCCTTTTCAGCCTTCCAAATTTCGTCTAAATCAGAGTAGGTTTTTTCCAGTTCTTGAATGTTGTTTTGTAAGTCGCAGAGCCTTTTTTTCGAAGCGTCGTCATGTTCTTTTTTTAGTGCTTCGCGTTCTATTTTTAATTGAATCAAACGCCGGTCTAATTTGTCCATGCTTTCAGGTTTGGAGTCAATTTCCATTCTAATTAAACTCCCCGCTTCATCAATTAAATCAATGGCCTTATCGGGTAATTGTCTGTCACTGATGTACCGATGGGATAGGGTGGCTGCAGCCACTATGGCCGGGTCTGTAATGTTAACACCGTGATGAACCTCATAACGTTCTTTTAAACCACGTAGAATGGCTATGGTGTCTTCAACAGTGGGTTCATTGACCAGTACTTTTTGGAATCGACGCTCCAACGCTGCATCTTTTTCAATGTATTTTCGGTATTCATCCAGTGTGGTCGCACCAATACAATGCAGCTCGCCGCGTGCTAAAGCAGGTTTGAGCATGTTGCCAGCATCCATAGCACCTTCGGCTTTTCCTGCGCCAACCATAGTGTGAAGTTCATCAATAAATAAAATAATCTGTCCTTCCTGTTTGGCCAAGTCATTGATAACGCCTTTTAAGCGCTCTTCAAATTCACCGCGGAATTTTGCTCCAGCAATGAGTGCACCCATGTCTAAGGACAGCAAGCGTTTGTTTTTTAATCCTTCAGGAACTTCCCCATTAATAATACGCTGCGCCAAACCTTCCACTATAGCTGTTTTACCTACACCAGGCTCTCCAATTAAAACGGGATTGTTTTTAGTACGTCTTTGCAATACTTGAATGGTTCGACGAATTTCATCATCTCGGCCGATTACGGGATCTAATTTGCCTTGTTCGGCGCGTTCAGTTAAATCCGTGGTGTATTTTTCCAGTGCTTGACGCTGTTCTTCTGCATTGGCATCGTTAACGGATTCACCACCTCTTAGTTCATTTATGGCCTTTTCTATGGCTTTTACATCACCTCCAGCTTGCTTCAACAATCGGGCTACTGAGCCTTCCTCACTAACAGCCGCCAGGACAAATAACTCGCTGGAGATGAAATTATCTTTTCTTTGTTGTGATAATTTATCGGTTAAATTAAACAAGCGATCCAAGGCATTAGAAATATGAATGTCTCCGCCAGTGCCTGATACTTTAGCCATTTTATCTAAGGATTGGTCAAGTAGCGTTCGGAGGAGTGGTATATTAACTCCAGCCTTGCTAAGTAACGGCCTACAACTTCCACCTTGTTGATCTAATAATGCTTTTAACAGGTGTTCTGGCTCTATAAACCCATTGTCTCTACCCAGTGCCAACGATTGTGCATCAGCCAAGGCCATTTGAAATTTTGATGTGAGTTTGTCCATTCTCATTGCAGTACCTTTTATTAGAATTCTAGGGTGTTAATTTTTTCTTACCTACCGTAAAATGAGGTTTAATTTAACTATTTCAAGTGGGCACCATGAATAATCCAGCACCCCCATCTACCTCAGAGTCTAGTTCAGATTCACAAATTTTGCTCAATCAAATCATCAATGATTATTTAAAAGAAAAAAAATCAAGACGCCGTTGGAATTGGGTTAAACGAATCTGTTATTTTATTTTAATGATTGGTGTTTTGTTCTTAATTTACAGCTTGAATGAGGAAGATATTGGTCTGAATGCCAAGCCTCATGTGGGTCTAGTGGATCTTAATGGCGAGATTTTTGATGCTAAGGCTGCTAACGCGGATGATTTTGCTAAAGGAATAGACAATGCTTATGCCAATAAAGGCTTAAAGGCCCTGATACTGCGGATTAATAGCCCTGGTGGCAGCCCCGTACAGGCGGAGTATATGTACAACACCATTAAATATTACAAAAACAAATACCCCGCGGTGAAAGTTCACGCAGTTTGTGTCGACTTGTGTGCTTCTGCTGCCTATTATGTGGCGGTTGCGGCAGACGACATCTACGCAAGTCCTGCCAGCATGGTTGGATCTATAGGGGTTTTGTACAGTGGTTTTGGTTTTGTTGATACTATGGCAAAGATAGGCATCACCAGAAGATTACAAACTTCGGGAACCAATAAAGGCTTCATGGATCCATTTTCTCCCGTTACTGATGCACAGAAGCAGAAATTACAGGTGATGCTGGATTTAATTCATCAGCAGTTTATCACTAGGGTTAAAGAAGGGCGAGGCACACGTTTGCTAATAGACGAGGATACTTTTTCAGGATTGTTTTGGACAGGTGAGCAGGCTTTGGCCATTGGACTAATCGATGGCTATGCCAGCAGCGGGCAATTGGCGCGTGATATTATTAAGATTGATAGCGTCATTGACTACACGCACAAGCAGAATATGCTTGAGCGCGTGACTAAAAGTTTAGGTACGGCTTTAGCGGATGAGCTGCCTTTGAGTTTAGGGATAAAGCCTGGTGTGAGATGAGCGTGGAGTTTGGACAAAGCTGCATGCAGCTTTGTCCAAATAAATATTCGTTACAAAGATCCTATTGTTTGCAATAAAGACTTAAATACTTTTGGCGCTCCGGCAACCACATCACCTGATTTAAGAAAATCATCTCCGCCATGAATGTCACTGATCAAACCACCAGCTTCTCTTATCAATAATGAGCCTGCAGCGATATCCCAAGGACGTAGGCCTAATTCCCAAAAACCATCCAAACGGGCGCTTGCAACATAGGCTAAATCAAGTGCTGCTGAACCGGTTCTTCTCACGCCAGCACATTTACCAAATAATGCCTGGAAGCTTGGCAAATACCTTTCAGCCAACGCCACATCTCTCAATGGAATGCCTGTAGCTAAGAGCGATTCGCTGAGCTGAGTTTGTTTTGATACACGTATCCGTCGGTCATTTAATCGCGCACCTCTGCCACGGCTGGCAGAAAAGCACTCATGACGTAATGGGTCATAAACTACGCCATGTTCAATACGGCCTTTAATTTTTAATGCTATAGAGACAGAAAAGAACGGGAAGCCATGTAGGTAGTTGTTGGTTCCATCTAAGGGATCAATAATCCAGACTGATTCGCCATTGCCTTCTTGCATGCCGCTTTCTTCAGCCAGTATGCCATGCTCAGGGTAAGCTTTGTGTATGGCATTGATTATGGCTTGCTCGGCTTTAATGTCTACTTCACTAAAATACTCTTGATTGTTCTTAGTGTTTATTTTAAGACGGTCCACTTGCTCCATGTGACGAATAATAATATCACCAGCTTGACGTGCTGCACTAACGGCTATATTTAAAAGTGGTTCCATGCATATGCTATTTATTTGCAAAAGCAGCAATTCTAACACATTTTTTTTACACTATTATAAATATTTCTGGTTATCCGAAAACAGAGCCAAGAACTTCGAGTGAATTATACGCACAATGTGTGCTCATACTACTAACTGAAATTATGTCTCCAGAAGGGGATATGTCCTTTGAGAATGGCCTAGTACAAGAAATTTATGTAACTCATGAGGGATTGCGCCAAGATTCGCTTTATGAAGCATTTGATGAGCATAAAGCATGTGGGAGGATTTAAGACGTCTGTCTCGCTGAAGCATGCTGTATATTTTGTCTTCGTACGAGACAAAAAATTAGATGGGATGCCGAAAGGGTCATTTATTTATTTTGAGATCCCTATGGGCGTGCTAACGTCTGTTTTTCGAGACTTTTTAGTTTTACCTGACTCAGTCAGGTGGTTTATTGTGACCTTATAGTATAATATTTGTTTACTTAAGTGATAATACAGTCACTTTTTATCAAGAGGTTTAGATGCAGACCAAACTAATTAGGGCTGGTTTTAAGAAAGCAGCTACTCAAGAATCACTAGAAGTAGCCGCAACTTTATGGGCAAGTTTTTTACCAGGGGCTGAGAATTTTGATATGAAGCAGCTTTGCAGGCCTGAACCTGTAGGTGAGGACTTAATCTTAAAAAAAATGCTTGAATGCACTAAGTCCGCTCAATTTGATTCTGGAGATTTGAAATTTTTTAACATACATTATCAGTAAACAGATTGACTTCAGACCCCGTGACTGAAGAACAAATTCATACTTTCATACGTTCATTTATAGCTTCTGTGAGTGAATTGCCACTTCAGGGTTGGGGTAATATTAAATACACTCAGGTTGTTGGATATTCGGATTTTTATGAGCCGCCAGACGAAGTTGTAAGGGCTATGGAAGATGCAGGTATTCAAGGTGCCAGCTCGATCTTTCCTGAGAAGGCAGAAATGCGTATCTATGAAAATGGAACCATTTGTTTTAATAAAGAAACTATTTGTACGAACAAAGATCAGCCTCATTATGATATGAAGCAACCAGTAAACGAATTCCCTTGCATGGTTATCAAAGGACTAAAATTCAAACTGGTAAAAATAGTACCCCAACCTCAGGAAGTGTTTTATCAAAGTTGTTTCAATGAGATATCAGGTGAGGGTTATGATTTGGTTCCTTTTCATCCACTTGATACATTAAAGAATAAGCGCCATGCTAGTGCTTCGCAAGGGCAATCAGCGCAACCTTTTTATGTGAAAATTTATGTTACCGATTTTCTGAATACAGAACAGGAGCTAAGAGCCATGGACAACCAAACACTTAAAAGCATTCTGCAAGATCCTGTAAAAATTCGCCAGTACATCAAACCCGATACTTTTATTTCTTATTCAAAAGAACAGCGTCTGGTTACTGATTTTATTAGTATAGGAAAGTTGCATTCTGAAGCCCTGGGTGATGATTTTTATCAGCATACTACAGGCGTTGTCAGGGTACTTTCTGCACCTTCTAGTGGTACTGCTGGAGATGCTGAGAGCCATTTGACTTCTGTGCATGCCAAAGATTTTATTATTTATTATGACAAAGCAAAATATACCTATGCGTTGACTGCTGAATCATTGCCTATGCAAGCTCAATTTTGTGATGCTGATGGGACTATTCTATCAGAGAAAACTTACGTGCCTGGTGATGAGTTGCCATCCATGGAGCCTGTGTCAGAGGCATCAGCTGCATTTCGATTAACGTGGTAGCTGGTTGCACGTAATCGGACTTCTAAAATACATATAGCCAGAGCACCATTAGCGATACCGTGAGGATCGCTAATGGTGCTCTGGCAAAAGACAATCAATTAAGACAGCAGTTGAATGAATTAAAACAACAGGGTTTCACTTGCTCCCTTCACTGATGCATTTTGGGTTTGTCCTTGTTGCCAAGAAGTAATTCACTTGAAGAGGCTATAGATCGTGAGAAAAATAACGGACTTGATCCTGTCGTTTTGTGCATCGTTGTAAGTTCAATTTTTGTATTCAAAAGTTTTTTCTCAAATGAAAAATCGCCTAAGGCAGAAAACAACCGCTCTACTTTTTTGTAATTTGAAAACGCTTGTTGGTAATAAATCGGGTTGGCTGCTGATGAATAGAGCTTTATATAAAGTAGCGTTAGTCGATGATGGCACTCCATTGCATTAATGTTGTCATCAAATCGCAGTAGTTTGTTATAGGCCTGAACAATGATTAACAAATCAATTTCCGTTTGTACCGCATCAAATAAATGATAAAGCTTTGCCGAGCGCATAAATATGGAAGAATCAAGACCATGTTCATTCCACGTATCATCAAAAACAGCAGGATAGCGATCGATCCATTGTCGTAATTCGCAGGCTTTACTGGCTAAACGATATGACATTGCGCGATGAACCTTGCCTATCTGGTAAAAAAAACACCGTGCTTTTAAATAAAGCACTTGTGCAACCAATGTTGGTAGTCTTGGATCGGCATCGCGCAACCGCATTGCTATTTCAGCAGTTTGTACTAAATGTTCAAGACCTTTTTCTGACAAATGAAGCCAAGAATGATAATTAGCCTTGTGTTTTATCCCTAATGAGCCATCAACAAAGGCATCGCAACGAGCTAATAAAGCAGGTACTAATTGCTTTGTATTCGACAGAATATGATAATTAACCAGACAGATTAGTGATCTGATAGATAAAAAAACCAAAGGAAGTTCTGCAGTAGATTGAAACGATTTTTCGTTTAAAAACAAATCGCTTATTTTTCCATAGAATTGATGACATTTTATTTTTGATTTCAACGCGTTGTCTCTAACTAAATAATCCGATATAAAATGAACGATGTCAGCAAATGGATAGACAAACGTCATATCAACTTGCTCATGATTGTTTCTAGTTAAAACATGCACAAACTTATTGAGGTAGACCGCTGTAGAATAAAAAGTATCGATTAATCCATGAACATCAGATAAAAAATAATTCATATGGGGTTTTTTACCATATTTATCAACGATTCCGGGATCTAAAAGTACCGGCATTTGATCATGCTGACCATGATTTTTTATGTACAGTTGCATGCGATAATATTGTATCCAATTGATAAATTTATTGAATCGAGTGCACATATCAAAATTAATAATGTTTCTTTGATGCAATTCGGTTATTTGCTCCCAATGATCATTTGATTTTAAATTGAAAAGTATTTTCATGGTCTTAAACAGATTAAATACACCATAAATTTCATGTTTAAAAACATAGAGTTCTTTTAATTTTGGATAATATTTTTTCAAGTCTTTCGTCATGAGTTCCATAGAGTATTCATGAAGTAAGGAAGCATCAGCTCGCAATGATTTTTTAAAATAACAGCTCTGAACCAAATGCAGATAACGAGAATGCAAGGTTTTATCGCCCATCAAAAAATCGGGGGAAAGAAAATTATAAGACAGCATGTGATCTGAACAAGACAAATGATCACGTACGAGGTGAAGCATTTGTCTTGGTGTTTGCACCAACGAAAAAGAGCCCATTTTTGAGCATATATCGGTGATTTCAAGCGGATACAAGCGCGACTTACCACCATCAAATCGAAGACCGGCGTTCATTGGATGATCAAAATCATTGTATAAAAACTCAAGCTCAGGAATGTTTAATGCGCGAATTGGTGTTTCCATTAGATTCATAGTAGAAAGGAACAACAACGTTATAATAGGATAAATCTTTTGCCGAACAGACTCATCTTCTATTAAAATTGCAAACTCAATATCAGAAAAAGTCGTATTGTTATGAGCATAAGATCCTGATGTCATAACGCAAAATTGACTCGGATCCAGTTGTGGTTGACATTGCTGCATGGCCTGCTGCAACATATCCTGAAGGTACAAGCGCATATCATGTGCGGTTTTTTCATAAATAAAACGAACATTATTGACCGGCACTACATCAAATTTGTCTTTTACTGAAGCACGTATTTTTTCTAATCGGTTACCCCAATAATTGCTTGCATCAGTGGAAAGCAAAAGATGCCTTAAATCTTGCTCTGGGTTTTTCAAGAAAATAAATTCAGCTTTTAATTCCTGCAATCGAAGCTTAATAGGTGTCTGAAGATGATTAAGTTTAGATCTAACAGCAAGATCCAGCGCATAATTCCACAGCGCAACCGCATAAACAATGTCATACCAAGCAGCGAAATGATTTAATAGTGAGTCACGGGCATAGGCATCCCCCAAGGCAACAAAATTAATAATTTGTTTGCGATAATCGTCATGTGCTTTGGATGATTTTATTCTAGATGCCAACAATGATTTTTGATCTCTATCGATCTTATTAAGATCGCCTGCAGCAGCAGCTTCATGTAATTTCGGCATTGCGACGCCCTCATATTTCACACCATGAAAAGACTGATTATCAATCAGGGTGGTTAAATAATGATAATTCTCAATATTGGTATGTAAATTGATC
>JBIODT010000090.1:0-9127 GCA_044445305.1 Legionellales bacterium
ATCCATTATAGGATATAAGGTTTATTATGCGTTTTATTCTAACAACAGGCTCTTTAGATACTTTTGATACGTTACGTGATGATTATGAAACAAAGAGTGGTGTTAAATTAAACATACAACCTTCTTTTTTTAGTAGACCTCGCTTTCTTGGGGGCAAAGACATTAATGAAAGAAACGCCCAAATCACTTTTCTCGAAAAAATAAACCAAGTTCTTCAGCCCCAGTTACTTAAACTCGAAAAAATAAACCGAGTGCTTCAGCCTCAGTTACTTAAAGTAGAAGACAGAATAACGCCAGCAGAATGGCAAGCTAATTTGACGGCATCAAGAACGATGCTAGCAGCTTGTCTGTATGTTTTAGCACAACTCAGTGGGTCATCTGATTTATACAGCATCATTAAAAACAAGTTAGGAATAACTGTTGATAATTTCCTCGATAAAGATGATATCGAATGCTGTTGTCTCGCAGCCAGTCGATATATGAATTTAGATAACGTAAATATAGCGTTAAAAGAAGCCGCAGTAGAACCAATTTCCGAAAAAGAATGGCGTGAATTTTCAAAGTTCTTAGAAGACCATTGTACTGTAAAAAAAACAGCTGCCACTGACCCTAGCTATCCCATTACCTCAATAACCCGACCATTATTTGGCAAAGTTTTTGCCTGTGCTGGGGCCACCATTGGGATTTTAAGTGGTGATGTACTGAGTCACTCGACAAAAGCCATGGCAGCCAAGTACCAACTGACTGCTTATGTAGGCAGCACCATATTACTAGGCCCATTAGGACCTAAAGGTGTTGCCTTATTAGCCCCAATAATTGCAAATAACTTAATTGGCACATTCTGCAATGTCAGTCTAGGATATGCTCTTGCTACATCAATGAATATCGTTGGACAGGGGGTTGGTATCGGCGCTGGTTTACCATTAGATTTAAGCTACCAATTACTTTGGAAGGCATGCTCTTTAGTCGGTAGCGTCTACAACCAATCAAGCAAGACTCCTGCTGTTACTGGCATACGTATTGCCGATGGAGTAGCTGTTATTAATGGAATAGTCATAACGCTTACGCCAAAAACATCAGATGAGCTTGCAGAACTTACAAAAGACAACAGAACACTCATCCATGTTGATTTTGAAAGCGTTTTAAACGATGCAATCCAAGGACTTATCCCCACGGTCGCAGCCCCTGCTGTAGAGATCGCAGAAATAGAGGACACAGCCGCAGTCCCTGCTGTAGAGATCGCTGAAACAGCCACTGCCGCACCCTAATACAGGAACTGGCCCCGGTTTCCCTCGTCAGGGAAACCGCATCTTAATTTGACTCAAGTAGATTTAACTGATTTTTTTCAATTTAAACGTTATACTAGCCTATTTTATCGAGGAATATTCCATATGCGTCCCAGTAAACGTGAAGCAAATCAACTTCGCCCTATAAAAATAACCCGCAATTACACCAACCACGCTGAAGGCTCAGTACTGGTTGAGTTTGGTCAGACCCGGGTATTATGTAATGCATCTGTGATTGATGGTGTGCCTCGTTTTATTAAAGGCAAGGGTCAAGGATGGGTCACCGCAGAATATGGCATGCTACCACGTGCGACCCACAGCCGCTCTGAAAGAGAGGCAAGCAAGGGCAAACAAGGTGGCAGAACCCTTGAAATTCAAAGACTGATTGGACGTTCACTGCGTGCATGCGTGGACTTGAAAGGCATTGGTGAAAACACAATAACTCTGGATTGCGATGTCATTCAAGCAGACGGCGGCACACGAACAGCAGCAATAACCGGCGCCTGTGTCGCAATGAAGGATGCTATTAACTGGATGGTTCAACGAGAAAAATTACGCAAAATGCCAGTCTTTAATTATGTAGGCGCTGTATCTGTAGGTGTTTACAGAGGCCAACCTGTGCTCGATTTGGATTATGCAGAAGATGTGCTTGCAGAAACAGACATGAATGTCGTTATGAATGAAGAAGGACATTTTATTGAAGTACAAGGAACTGCCGAAGACAAATGCTTCACTCGCGACCAACTCAACAACATGCTGGCCCTTGCTGAATCAGGAATTGTTCAATTAATCGAACTACAAAAAAACGCATAGATTCATTTTTATGCTTTGGATTAAGCTGCATGTAAAAAGACACATGCAGCTTAATCCAAACAAATAACACCTTTAATAATACTTCACGCTAAGACCGAACACAGTCGAACAATAGACGTTGTTGAATTAATCAGGTATTTCCATTTAAACACGAATTAATCGCCCCAAAAACACTAATTTTGACAATCTTGAGCAAGAATAACTATCATTATTCACTAGGGGTCGAAGTCGTTTAATGTTATAGGGCCAGCGACATCGATCTGAGATGGCAACTGAAACAAACCAAATTGCACTAGATATGGGCTGTATGTGTTTTCTTTCAGGTCCTCTCTTCCCTTCTTTGCTACATTTTCTGACGTTTTTTCACTCAGAGCCTCACTGTTTATTGTTCTTTGTCGCTTGACGTTAGTGACCTGGCAAAACGCTTCCAAGTTTTCACGGTTTTGTGGCTCTAGCGCTTCCAGCTGTTTTACGCTCAACTTTTTTATTTTTTTGCACAAATTAATGAGCGCATTAGGATTGCTTATGATGTACTGATAACTATTAGGGTCAGTTAGAAAGGTACTAATAAAAGCAATATGTGCTGACTTTGATATAGCGCTTGCTAAGCCATAAATAGCTTTATATGTGTTTGTGTCTAACGCGGTAAGCGCACTAATTTCCTTGTGTACCAAAAGACCAAGTAATTCACTCATTGTTTTTGCGCCACCAGCTTGACAGAGAATATCAATAATACCGCCACTTGAAAATCCAGCTTCAGTTAAGAGTGTTAATTGGGTGCGGCATCGCCCCTGGCTGTTCACTGGCAGCAATAAAGCTTGCAGTGCTTCCAGGTTCTTTGAACCACCAATGCGCGCAAGAATGCTCACCAGCTTATCGCCTGAAAACCCAGCATCGCTTAAAGCGGCTAATTGAGTCCGTGGTCTTTCATTAGCAGCCAGAATGCATTGATCATCGCCCATCATGGGTTGCAGCAAAGCTTGTAGTGCAGCCAGGTTCTTTGAGCCGCCATCGTGACCAAGAACACTCACCAGCTTATCGCTTGAAAACCCTGCTTCAATTAAGAGTGTTAATTGGGAGCGAGGTTCATGATTAGCATCCAAAATGTATTGCTCCTGATTATTCACAGGCAGCAGCAAAGCTTGCAGTGCTTCCAGATTCTTTGAACCACCAATATGGGCAAGAACACTCACAAGCTTATCGCTTGAAAACCCTGCTTCAGTTAAAAGTGTTAATTGGGTGCGAGGCTCAAGAATGCATTGCCCCTGGTTGTTTATAGGCAGCAGCAAAGCTTGCAGTGCTCCCAGGTTCTTTGAACCACCAATATGAGCAAGAACACTCACAAGCTGATCACTTGAAAACCCTGCTTTGATTAAAACGGTTAATTGGGTGAGAGGTTCATGATTGGCATCCAGAATACATTGCCCCTCGCTACTCAGCATGGGTTGTAGTAAAGCTTGCAGTGCTGCCAGGTTTTTTGAGCCGCCATTATGAGCAAGAATACCCACCAGCTTATCGCTTGAAAACCCAGCTTTGGTTAAAACGGTTAATTGGGTGAGAGGTTCATGATTGGTATCCAGAATGCATTGTCCCCGGTTGTTCATCATGGGTTGTAGTAAAGCTTGCAATGCTGCCAGGTTTTTTGAGCCGCCCTTATGGGCAAGAATACCCACTAGCTTATCACTTAAAAACCCGGCTTTGGTTAAAACGGCTAATTGGGTGAGAGGTCTTTGATTCGCATCTACAATGCTTTGCCCCTCGCTATTCCGCATAGGTTGTAGCAAAGCTTGCAGTGCTGCCAGGTTATTTGAACCACCATCATGCGCAAGAACTCTCACAAGTTTATCACTTGAAAACCCAGCTTCGATTAAGACGGTTAATGGGGTGCGAGGTTCAAGAATGCACTGTTCCTTGTCATTCATTATAGGTTGTAGCAAAGATTGTAGTGCAGCTAGTTTTTTTGAAGCAAAACCCGCATTGACGAGATGGACAATATTTTTGTTGGTGAATCCATACTGCTCGAGCTTGTTATAAAAAACTAAATATTCAGCGCTCCAAAACCCATTTTTAAACAAGCAACTGAGTTCTTTCTCATCAAAAAGCATGCGCAATCCTCTTCTTTAAAAAAAGGTCATTTTAGCGCACAAAATCCAGTTTGTCTACTTATTGGACATATTTAACCATTTATAGATACTTTGGTTATAAGGCAACAAGATGGTTGAATTACTTTATGAACCACTTATGAGCTGGTACTATAGTGCGGATCTCGAGTCTATAATTTAACTTAGCCTCAAGATATTCTAACCCAAAAATCCAATTGCACGAGACATACAGGCATTAACGTATTACTAAATACGTTAAGTTCGAATTGATGAAATTTTGACATCGTACAATTATAGTGGTACACTATATGAATAAGAGTATAGAGTTTGTTGCTTATAGCGGTGATGTTTACACCATAGAATGGTATTTTGATGAGAAACATCACAGCGATGCATTGGAATATTACAATCAGTTGACTGTACAAGAGCGCATTCAACTTTTGAAATTATTCAAACGAATAGGAGATTCTGGCGAAATTCATGACAAAACTAAATTTCGTTATGAAGAGGATAAAATATATGCTTTTAAACCTAAGCCAGATAGATTTCTTTGCTTTTTTTATGAAGGAAAAAAAATTATTGTGACCAATGGTTTTAGAAAGAAACAACAAAAACTGCCTATTGGTGAAAAAGAAAATGCTCTTAAAAAACGAGAGTCCTATATCACTCGATCTAAAAGAGGGAATTATTATGCCTAAACACACACTTTCAACATTCGCGCGAGAGATGCAAGATGCAACTTTCAAAGAAGAATTTGACAAAGAATATAATGAATTTTTACTTTCTGAAACCATCCACTCTATGATGGATGAGGCCCATAAGTCAGTGCGAAAATTGGCGGATGAATCTGGTTTATCGCCAACCGTGATTCAAAATATTCGTTCAGGAAGACAGGAAAATATTAAATTAAGCAATTTTATTAATATTTCACATGCTTGTGGATATAAAGTGTTTTTAGAAAAAGATGATCAACGTATATCGCTATAAGTTGCTAAACTATTAGAAATCTACACTTGGAACGGGCCGTATGTTTTTTACTTCACGCACCATCTCTCCTTCTTTATAAAAATCAAGCAAACAGTAGATTGCACTCAAGCCTGCGAGTATATTTATTGAGCATTAGATGCTTTGATGATGCTAAAACCGCAGTTCGTGACCGCACGCAGTATAGCTCAGCGATGAGCCTTCGCACGACAAGTTTTAAAAAAATCAGACAACAGCGTAGAGCACTGCTCTTGCATAATTCCCTCATCAACAAGTACTTTATGATTTAGTGGATGGCCTTGTAGTACATTGAACAGAGATCCCGCTGCTCCTGCTTTAAAATCCCTACTGGCAAAAACCAAACGGTGAATACGGGCATGTACCATAAGGCCGGCACACATAATACAAGGTTCAAGAGTTACGTAAAGCGTTGAGCCCAGTAGCCGGTGATTTTTAACTGCCTGAGCTGCTTGTCTGATTGCTATAATTTCAGCATGACCTGATGGATCGTGGCTGCTTTGTATGGCATTTCTACCCATGCCTAATAACTGATTGTCTTTACCGACCAATACTGCACCAACAGGCACTTCCCCTTCCGACCGGGCTAGAAGTGCCTGCTCGTAGGCCTGTTGCATCCAAAAAAAATCGTTTATTCCCATTCTATAGTGGCAGGTGGCTTACCAGAAATGTCATAGACCACACGCGATACGCCCACTACTTCATTGATAATGCGATTGGAGACCTTAGCAAGAAAATCCCATGGCAATTGTGACCAATGGGCAGTCATAAAATCTACTGTTTCAACAGCACGCAGACTAATAACGTAATCATACCTGCGACCATCGCCCATAACACCAACACTTTTAACGGGTAAAAATACGGCAAAAGCCTGACTGACCTTATTATAAAGATCTGCCGTGTGAAGTTCTTCAATAAAGATACAATCTGCCTTACGTAGAATATCCGCATATTCTTTTTTAACTTCGGCCAAAATACGCACACCTAATCCTGGCCCTGGAAATGGATGTCTGTAAACCATGGCGTAAGGTAGCCCTAATTCCAAGCCTACCTTTCGTACTTCGTCTTTAAACAATTCGCGAATAGGCTCTAATAATTTCAAATTTAGAGTATCAGGTAAACCGCCTACATTATGATGCGATTTAATAGTAACAGAAGCACCATTAATACCAGTTGCAGCTGACTCTATCACATCAGGATAAATTGTACCCTGTGCTAACCAAGCAACACCTGGAATTTTTTGTGATTCGTCATCAAATACTTCTATAAACATTCGACCAATAATTTTTCTTTTTTCTTCGGGACAAGTGATGCCTTTAAGCGCGTTTAAAAATTTCTCTTCAGCATTCACCGCAATAATGTGAATGCCCATATGCTCACCGAACATTGCCATCACTTGATCTGCTTCATGCAAACGCAGCAAGCCCGTGTCAACAAAAACACAAACCAATTGTTTGCCAATAGCACGATGTAATAATGCAGCAACCACAGAGGAATCAACACCACCGGACAAGCCAAGCAGTACTTTTTCAGTGCCCACTTGGTTCCTGATTTTAACAAGGGCCTCATCAATAATATGACCAGCAGTCCAGCTGGTAGATGCCTTGCAAATATCAACAACAAAGCGTTGTAAAATACGTAAGCCTTGTAAAGTATGCGTTACCTCAGGATGAAACTGCAAACCATACAGGTGTCGACTTTCATCAGCCATTCCAGCAATGGGTGCATTTTGAGTTTCACAAATGATTTTAAAACCTGAGGGCAATTCAGTCACTTTATCGCCATGACTCATCCACACGTCTAATAATGAATGTCCATCTGGTGAAATACGATCTTCAATAAGAGAAAATAAATCACTATCCCCATGCAGCTTCAGTTCAGCGTAGCCAAATTCCCTCACTGAGGATGGCTGTACTTTTCCACCTAATTGGACCGCCATTGTTTGCATGCCATAGCAGATGCCCAGCAATGGCAAACCTGTATCATATAACCACTGTGGTGCACGAGGATTGGCATCGTGTATTACTGTTGATGGGCCGCCTGATAAAATAACGCCGCAAGGGTTCATTTTTATAAAGAGCGCTTGTTCTATATTAAAAGGTTTGATCTCACAATAAACACCCATTTCACGAACACGTCGGGCAATCAGCTGGGTATATTGAGAGCCAAAATCAAGTATCAATAATGGGTGTTGTTTTAAATCGCTCATTGGTATATTTTCCACATTAATTATCCACTTGATAATTAGGGGCTTGTTTGGAAATACTGACATCATGAACATGTGATTCGCGTATTCCGGCGTTAGTCACCTGCACAAACTCTGCCTTGCTTTGTAACTCAGCTATGGTTGCACAACCGGTATAACCCATACATGAACGCAACCCACCAAGTAATTGATGCACAATAGTTTGCACTGGACCTTTATAAGGTACCCGCCCTTCTATTCCTTCAGGAACTAATTTTTCAGCACCTTGAGCGGTATCCTGAAAATACCGATCACTTGAGCCTTGCGCTAAAGACATGGCACCTATGGACCCCATGCCTCTATAACTTTTATAAGTACGACCTTGATACAATTCAATTTCTCCTGGCGACTCCTCCGATCCTGCGAACATGCCACCAAGCATGACCGTGTCTGCACCAGCTACGAGGGCTTTACACAGATCACCTGAAAAACGAATACCACCATCAGCAATAACTGGTATTTTCCCTTTAAGCTCCAAAGCGACATTCGCTATGGCGCTGAGTTGGGGTACACCTACGCCAGTAACAATTCGTGTTGTACATATAGAGCCAGGCCCAATACCTACTTTAACTGCATCAGCCCCGGCTTCGTATAAATCACGAGCAGCAGCCGCAGTTGCTATATTTCCACCGATAACTTGCACGTCTGGGAAGTGTTGCTTTATCCATTTAACCCGGTTTAATACACCTTGCGAATGGCCATGCGCAGTATCTACCACTATCACGTCAACACCTGCGTCAACTAAAGCGGCAATACGCTCATCAGTACCTTCACCAACGCCTACAGCAGCACCAACCCGTAATTGCTCAGAATGGTCTTTGCAAGCATAAGGGTTGTCCTTGGCTTTTTGTATGTCTTTAACCGTGATTAAACCACGTAATTCAAAGGCATCATTCACAACCAATAATTTCTCTATTCGGTGTTTGTGCAACAAGCTACGAACCTCTTCACGAGTAGCGCCTTCTTTTACCGTAACCAAGCGCTCTTTGGGTGTCATCACCTGGGCAATAGTTAAAGACAAATTTGTTTCAAAACGAATGTCGCGACTGGTAACAATACCTATTAAATTTTCACCCTCAACAACAGGTACACCTGAAAAGTTATACTTGGTCATTAATGCAAGTAGCTCTCTAACTGTAACACTCGGCGTTACAGTTATTGGATCTTTTACCATGCCACTTTCAAATTTTTTAACTTTGCGAACTTCGTCCGCTTGCTCACTAATGCTCATGTTTTTATGAATAATGCCAATCCCACCCTCTTGTGCTAAAGCAATGGCCAAACGAGCCTCAGTCACGGTATCCATTGCGGCTGATAATAAAGGCATATTCAAACTAATAGTTCGGGTTAATTTGGTTTGTAGAGAAACATCTTTAGGTAAAACGAGCGAATGAGCCGGAACAAGAAGAACGTCATCAAAAGTTAATGCTTGCTGGAGAACGGAAAGAGGCATTTTGTTTTCACTCCTGGAGTTAAGGATCCTGTCCGAAATAATTCCAGACACAATTCCAAATACGGCAATTATAGCATTATATGTTGTCAGAGCACAAAATTTTTGGTATTTGGAGCTCAAGTTAGGCCTGTCGCGGTGCTCCTTTACCACTCTTTTTTACTCGGCGCATGCGGGTTTTTTCATGCACTTCTGTTTAAAATAAAAAATACCATGTACACTTCTAAAT